>NZ_REFU01000004.1 GCF_003688915.1 Rhodococcus sp. SBT000017 | reverse complement strand
TGTGCGGTTGTACGGCTGGAACGTCGCCTGCGTGGTGTCAGTCGGTCATGCGGTCGAGGTGTTTGGGTCGGGCTTCCATGACGTGGAAGACGACCATTCCTCGTGGTGGGATCACCTCGACCATCACCTCCAACAGTGCTCCCCCCAGTGTGCGAGGTGGACCGATGAACAGCCACGGTTTCGCAAGTCCCGGCACTCGCGGCTCGTCGAACTCCCGCTCGACGTAGTACGCGTTCTCGATCGCATGGAGTGCGTCGGCGTGGTCGATACCGTGCTTGTCTGCACTGTCGGTCCATTCAATCGCCATACCAGTATTGTACTACAAAACGATCACTTTGTGTACTACAAAACGGTTTGGGGTGCACCGGCTCGGTGGGCACGAACGCGGCAGGCGGACCCACAGAACCGTCGACGTCGACCGGTGGCGGGTTGGGTGAGCACCATCCGGCAATCGGGGCCGTAGCGGCGGTGAGCGAGCGTCATGGGCGGGGCTGCCGAAAAGCGGTGAGCCGGTTGAACGCTGCCCGCTGCCGGGTGCCGAGTTCGACCATGTAGTCGAACAGGTCGGCTTCGGTGCTTCTTCGGCGGCCTGAGTCAGTCGTTGGCCTGCGACATGGAAGCTGCGGCGGTAGCTCTGGGACAGGACGTTGTCGGCGTAGTGGACGGCCGCGACGGAATGCGCCCCGGCGGTGACGATGCCCATCAGCCGTTTGCGTAGCGGGGCGTCTTTGGCTCCGTCTGCTCCGGATCGGATGAGAGCGCCGGTGACGGAGGCGAAGTCGTGGGGTTGTCCGGCGGCGATGAGGTCGACGATGTGGCCGTACATGCGTGCGTGCGCTGGATCTTCGAAGTCCGCTGCGGTGAGTGTGCTGGTGATCCGTTCGATGTCGGTTCCGGCGGCGCTTTGGTTGCGGACGTCCATCAGGGCGCACAGGAGCATCGCTTCGGGATCGGTGGCCGGGTCGTAACCGGGCTCGACCGACGTGTCGAGGTCCTCGACGGGTGCGAGGTCCGCGCGTGCCTGCGCTGCGTCGTCGCCGGGTGTGGGGACTGCGCGTAGTGCGTTCATCGTGGGCCTCGTGTTCGTGTCGGGTCGGACGTCGTACCGGTGGGACGTTGCTACCGGCTGTGATGCGTCGAGTCAGTGGTCAGGATGCGGCTTTGTCGATGTCGTGGTACTCACTGTCGGCCTTGTCTGCATGGCGTGTTGTGGGGTGTTCTGCGGTGAGTTCGGCGTCGATCTGTCGGTCGATGTAGTCGGCGTCGGGGTGTAGGCGGGTACGAGTCGCATGGTGGGGCCTCTTCTGTATTTGTGGGTTTCAGGCGGCGGCGAGCTTGTTCAGGGCGTCGATCTGGAACCGCTGAAGTGGTGGTTCTCGTCGGCGTAGACGACGGGGGTCTGCCGTAGCCGAGTTCGTCGGTGATGAATCGGTAGGCGTCGGGATCTTCGGTGACGTCGATGATTCGGTAGTTCACCTTCTTTCTGTCCAGGAAGATTTGGTTGCGTTGCAGGGGTCGCATTGCGGCTTGGTGTAGACGGTGATGGTGGACATAGTTCTCTCCTTCCGAGAATTTCGGCTGTTACCTTGTCATTCTAGGTCAATATCGGCATTTTGACCAGGGCTATTCAGATATTAATAGCGACTAGTTCCGTTGTTGCGCTTCATCTTTCATCATCTACATTCGGTGTTCTGCTATTCGTACGGGGGATTGCAATACCGCCATATTTCGCCTTTCTACCCTTCTCCTACTGCGTTCTTTTCGCTTCCGGGTGACGCATTCTCGTTGCGCAGCCAGACGGATCGACAAGAACCTCCCCCTTTGTGTGTGGTGGCTGGTGTTCGTGCTGGTCGGTAGGGTTCTGGGGTATGGAGCGCTCGCGGATCGAACATGCCTTGTCCAAAGCTGTGGTGAACGCTGAACCGCCTCCGTCGGATTTGGCGCTCGAGGCGATCGTGGCCGGTGTTCGGGTCCAGGACACCCGACCCACCGCCGCCGGCGTCGATATCGTGTGGCCGGCCGATCCGACGTTCCTCTGAGCGCAGTTCCGCTCGTGGCCTCCCCTCCCCTGATCTGACGGCCGCCCGCTCCGCGCACGCGAGCTGGATTGCCGGGCGTGGCCACCTCGAATCGGTGGCCACGCTCGGCTGCGGTTGTCAGGTGTAGCTCTGCACCCTGCCGATGTGGGCGGCGACGTAGTCGGGGTGATGACCTCGCACAATCCCTTGATCGTCTGCGGCGGCATTCCGACAGAGAGTGCGCCCGAGAGCAGAGCGGCCAGGATCGGGAGGGTGACGTTCGCGCGTTCAGCGGTGCGCTGGGCTGCCTCGAGTGCTTCTTGGGCGGCTGCACCGTCGCCGGTGCGTAGAGGAAGTAAGCGGCGATGGTGAGTGCGTTGGTGCGGGCTGTGCGCGCAGCGGTGCGGCGATGCGGGTGAACGCGTCAGCGCGTCGGCGTCTCCGTGGATGGACATGGCCAGGAAGGCGTCTCTGACTTCGGTGTGGCCGGTGGCCAAGGCGAGTCCGATCCGGGCGGTGAGGTCGACGCTGGGGATCTCGCGGGCGTGGATGACTGCTGTGAGCTCGTCGAACGTGACGGGCAGGAAGTCGGCACCCCATGGTGGCGGCGGCGGCGAGTGCCAGGGATTCGGGAATCTCGGTGGTGGGGGTGTATCGGGCTGTGAGGTCGCCGCGTGATGCGGCGATGACGGCTCCGGCTGCGGTGCGGGCGGTCGCCAGCGCGGTGGTGGCGGGTCGGGGATGGTGCCGTCGGTGAACCGGTCGAGGTCGGTGAACGTCGTTCCTGCGGTGAGGCTGTGGGTGTGCAGGCGCGGACGGTGCGGATTCCGCGTGCGGCGAAAGCGTCGCGGATGGCGTCGAGCCCGATCAGGGCTGCGCCTGCGTGGGTGGTGTCGGCGATGGCGGCGAGGATGACGGCGGTGACGGTCGTACCGTCGACGCTCTGGTGCTCGAGACTGTCCACTGTCTGCTCGGCGGCTGCCTCGGCCCGGTGGGCGTAGACGCGGCCGGTGGCGGCGATGGCGTGTGCGCCGTTGCCGGTGTCGGCCAGGGCGATGATGATGACGGAGTTGTCGGGGGTGTAGCCGAGCAGGGCGGGGATGGCGGCGAGGGTGTCGGCGGCGGTGGTGAGGGACATACGGTGTTGGGTCATGGCGAAAGCCTTTCGAGAGTGTGTGTGGGATGGGTTGGGGTGGAGTAGTTTTCAGTTCCGGAGTTCGCGGCGGGCGGTGCGGCGGTCGCGGCGTGCGCTGGCGCGTTTGACGGTGCGGCGAACTTTCCGGCTGCCGCGTCGGTGAACGATGATGTCGATTTCGTCGGAGGTGGGGTGCTGCGCTCGCATGACGGTCCTTTCCTGTTATCGGTGGCGGGTGCGGAGGTCTCAGCGTGTGCGGGTGAGGTTGCGCAGGAAGCGGCGGATTCGTTCGGTGATGGATGGCGGGCCGGTCATGGCCTCTTCGAACTAGCCCATAAAGTGCTCGTAGCAGGTGGGGCAGTCCTCGTCTTCGCATGGCGAGCTGTCAAGAGCGCCGCGTGTGTCGTCGTTGATGCACGGGAGGTCGGGGATGGCACCTGCGGGGCAGTTGTAGTCGCGGCAGTCGCAGAGCGCGCCTGCGTAGAGCCCGGTGGTGTTGTCGTCGCTTGCTGTGGTGTGGTCGTCGTGCATGACGGGTCTCTTCCTTCTCGACTGGTGGCCGGACCTGCTGCCCTGCCAATTTCTTTGTGCCGTGGTGGCTGGGGAGAGAAGTCAGCGCACGGGGCCGGAGTGTCAAGGGTCGGGCCGAAAAGTTTTCAGCCGGAGGCGTTTTGAAAAGTTTTCGGAGCCCTTGGGCCGGGAGCGCAGCGGACGCCGGCGGTTGATGCGGAGGTCACGGGTGATGAATGCTCGGAGAAGCCACCTACGTCACACAGAAATTGATTCTTTTCGCTCTTTTGAGTGCGGAGCGAAGCGGAGTTCGATTCGGTGCAGCCGTAGGGGTGCGTGTGGCCGCCAGGGCCTGCCTGTGAGCGTGGCCGGCCTCGGGTGGTGGGACGCGGAACGCCGCCGGAGCTGGTGCTCTACGGCGGCGCGGGAGTGGGGTACGGCTGGTTGGTGATTGTGCGGGAGCGACGGGTGGTGACGACGCTGGGTGTCGCGGTAGCTCTTGTGGGTCAGGTGTGGTTCATCGCCCGTTGTGATCCTGCGTTGTTTCGAGGGTTGTGTCTGTTGCGGTGAGGCTGTTTTCGTATTGTCCGGCGGCGTGGTTGCGCAAGATTGTGTGGATGCTGACGGCGACTGCGAGGGCGGCTACGACCAGGGCGAGTAGGAGAAGGATCGACGGGTGTCGTCCGGTCAGTAGGTCGTTGACGTTGACGATGGCTGCGAGAGCGCAGATACCGCAGCTGAGTGCGAGGACGTATCTGAACCGTCCCGGGTTTGATGCCGCTTCGTTCTTTGTGAAGGATGAAGTACATGGCGAAGCAGTACCCGGCCGAGCAACGTGAGCGTGCGGTGAAGATGGTCCTCGACCACCTCCACGAGTACAACTCCGTGTACGGCGCGTGCAAAGCGATCGGACCGAAATTGGGCGTCGGCGCGGAGTCGCTCCGGCTCTGGACACGCCAGGCTCAGATCGATGCCAACCAAGCCCCGGAGCAACAACCGAGGAGCAGCAACGCATCAAGGAACTCGAACGTGAAAATCGAGATCTCAAGGAAGCCAACGAGATCCTGAAGTCGGCATCGATTTTCTTCGCGAGGGAGCTCGACCCTCGCCGCCGCAAATAGTCCAGTTCATCGATCAGATGCGTGCACAAAATTACCGGGTCGAGTCGATCTGCCGCGTGCTTACCGAGCACGGCGTGCAGGTCGCCCACGCACGTACCGCAACTGGAAAACCGCACCACCATCGGCTCGCACTGTCTCCGACGCCTACCTCACCGCCGCTCTCCGCGACACGGTCGGCGAACCGGAAGAGCTCTACGGTCGCCGCAAGATGTACCGGCACCTGCGCAGGAAGGGCCATCACGCCGCTGCCTGCACGATCGACCGCCTGATGGGTGACGAGGGTATGTCCGGCGTCGTCCGAGGCAAACGGCACCGCACCACGATCCAGGGCGGCAAGAACGCCACACGGGCTCCTGACCTGCTCGACCGTGACTTCACGTCCGAGGCCCCGAATCGGAAGTGGGTCACCGACTTCACGTACATCAGAACATGGGCCGGGTTCGTCTACGTCGCGTTCGTCATCGACTGCTTCTCCCGAGCGATCGTCGGGTGGCACGCCTCGACGGTCAAAGACACAGCGATGGTCACCACGGCGCTGAAGATGGCACTGTGGCGACGAGATCACGGGGGACACCGCGTCGGCTCGGGGCTCATTCATCACAGCGACGCGGGCAGTCAATACACGTCGATCGCGTTCGCGGAAACGCTTGTGCTCGAGGGCATTGCAGCATCGATCGGCAGTGTCGGGGATGCCTACGACAATGCGTTGGCGGAGAGCACAATTGGGTTGTTCAAGACCGAGGCGGTATCGAAGAGGAGTCCGTTCCTGAACGGTCCGATGAAGACCATCGACGATGTCGAGTTCGCCACGATGGGATGGGTCGACTGGTTCAACCAACGCCGCCTGCACAGCACCCTCGACTACCTCACACCGGACGAATTCGAGGAGGTCTACTACAGTCAAGAATCGGCACTCCGCCCGGAGATGTTGCAAGCGTAGGAGCGGCAAGAAACCCGGGACGGTTCAATCTGAGGGTGATGGCGCGTTGTGTTCGGAATTTGCGGGCCGCGTGGAGTAGCCGCTGCGCGTCTTGTCGGGTGTAGTTGGTGGTGAGTTGGCTTCGTAGTTGCTGCATTTCGGTTTTGGCGGTTGCTGTGCTCGCGAGGTTGAACAGGTTCATCGGGCGTCCCAGGTTGTCGCGGGCGGGTCAGGTGTTGCGTTGGCGGTTGTGGTGGAGTTCGTGTGCGTTGGCGACGGTTGCTTCGGCAGCAATGGTGTCCACGAACTTGTCGCGGGTTGCGTAGCGCTTCAGGTTGTAGCCGCTGTAGAGGACACCGAGAACACTTGCGCAGGAGGCGATCCACAGAATTGTCGACGATTCATTGCCGGCGATCATGTTGACGGTGTTGGTGGTGAGGACGATGAACGAGAGGGCGAGGTTGAAGTGGAATAGTCGTTCGAGCTGAATGGCGCGTTGTGTGCGGTAGGCGCGGGCCGCACTGAGGTACAGACCCGCTCCCTCTCTGGTGTATTTGGTGAGGAGGTCGAGGTTGAGTTGTTCCATCTCGGCTCTGGCGGCGTTGGTGTTCTTGGTGTTGAGGATGTTCATCGGTTGTTCCTGTCGTCTTCGACGGTGGCTTGGACGAAGCTGCGCCGCTGGCTGGCTTCGTACTCGTCACGGGTGCTGTTGAACATCCGTGCGCACTGGTAGCCGAAGCCGATGAAGCCTGCAATAAGGGTTGCTTTCCATCCCCAAGCGAGGTCTGGGTAGGTGAGGGCGAAGACAGTGGCAGCGACTACGGCGAGGCTGATGAGAGCAAGCGCGTTGCTGTGCAGTGCGGTTCGTGACGGCGTGCGTATGTAGCGGGTGCTGATGGCGTAGGCCCGGTGACGAGTGCGACGAACACGATGAAGGCGGTGGGTGTTGACGACGTTCATTGTTCTTCCCCTGCGGTGCTGGTCCGGCGAGGGCCGAGCAGTGCGGAAACGCCGACGCTACGGAAGATGGACAGGCTGGCCAGCAGTACGGCCGCGAGTCCGACGGTGGCTCCGATGTTGAGGATCCAGGTGAGGGTGTTTCGGTCGTCGAATGTGGTCCAGAGTCCGATGATGGTGACGATGTTGCCGGCGATCATCAGGAGCCAGGCCCAGTTCGCCAACATGGTCTTCTGAGTGGTGCGCAGGGCGTAGAACGCGACACCTGCGGCGACGATGGTCGCTATTCCGGTGGTGAAGAGCATGTGGTGTGGTCCCCCGCATTGTGTCGATCGACCTGTCGTCGTCAATGGTTGTGTGTGCCGTTGGTGGGTCATCTTGCCAGGTGGGGCCGACATACTGCTGGGTGTCGACCGCCATCGGGGCGAATCGTGTCAGCTGGTGAGCTGTTTGCGTGTGGTGGTATCTATGGCGATCTGGGCGTTGTCGTAGATGCGGACGGGTAGCAGGTGCGGCTAGAGCCGGGCTCGAAGGTCGGCGAACCATTGCGCGGCTGTGTCGAGGTCGGATTTGTCGATGTCGTACCGGAGTCGGTCGAGCGCTTCGACTTTGGTGTAGCCGATGCGGCGGAGGGATTGCGGTGTCGCGGAGGATGACGGCGACGGCGAGGACTTCCCCGGTCGATCAGGCGGGCCAGGGTTCGTCCCGTTCGGTGGAGGCACGAGCGAACTGGGCATTTGCGAGCCGCTCGGTGGCGAAGCGCTGTGCAGATGTCACGGCTGACCCTTTATTGGGATGTCAACGATACGGATGGCGCTGCGCCTCAGAATGATTCGATGTGGAGACGTTCGCGATCGTATCGTTTGCAGGTGGTGATGGCTGCGGCTGCGGCGTCGTCGGATCCGAAGATGTAGCGGAACAGCGGCGTGCTGTCGGGTAGGTCGATTCCTCTTGCGGCTGCGGTCGGCACCCAGGGGCGTCGGGCGTGTGTGTTGACGGTCTTCTTGCTCATGCCGAGCGCTTTCGCGGTGTCGGATTGACTGAGGCCATTCAGGAGTGCGGCTTTGACCAGCGCCTGGTCGACGTAGTTGTCGGCGAGGTAGGTGAGGTGCTGAACGAAGAAGCGGGAGCGTTGCCGTTGTTCGGTGAGTGCGTCGACGTCGTTGGTGGCTGTCATGCGACCAGCATGCCGGTACACGGCTAGTACCGCAATACCGGACCGGTTAAGCGATCGGTGTGACCGCATCGGCGGGAACCCACTGCCGATCGAGGTCGAGCCGTCCCTTCTTGTTGCCCGTGGGTATCGAAAACGACACGCTCGCAAGCCAATCCCCCACACTGGTCCGGGCCCACGCGAACAAGGTCCCTTCGACAATGGTGTCCATGGCCAAGCCCTCAGATCTCTCGCCTGTCCGTCACTGTTGCTGGAGCGTGACCGTTCAGGATGAAGTCGTCATCCAACCGACCGACCTCCGACCGAGGGCGGCCCAGCGCTAGGACGTGACAATCCCGTCATGGATCGATACGACTAGAACAGTCCCAGCACCAGCGTGATCGCCAGGAACAGTGCCAGCTGATAGCCGGTGTTGATGGTCGTCAGCTTCAGTGGCTTCTGCTCGAACGAGTTGTGCTGAAGAAGGGTCGATGCGGACAGTGCCAGCCAGGCGACGACCCCAACCACCAGTGCCATCCACACGGAGTCGTTACCGGTCGCAGCCGATGTGAGCCCGACGGCGAGCGCGAGCCCGACGGTGGTCGCGACGTTAGACACGGCGAGCAGGATCAGGTTCCGCGTTCTGACAGGTTTGTTCTTCTCCGGCGTGATGCCTGTGAGCCCCTCCCAGGCGTCCGCGATGGCACCCTTTGAGTACCAGGCCATCGCGACAACCATCCCCGCGACGAACGCGAGGAGCACACCAATCCAGCTGATCTCCATGCCTGTACCTCCCTGATAGCCAGGGCACGGCCAGCCCCTAGCGACGGTGATCCGCGCTTGATATAATCAATCATGGTTGAAAATGTCAATCTTGCGTCACGTCGATCTTATGGCCAGTTCTGCGGCTGGCACGCGCGCTCGACATCGTCGGAGACCGTTGGAACCTCCTGATCGTGCGCGAGCTGCTGCCAGGCCCCCTGCGATACAGCGACTTGAAAGCCTCCCTGCCGGGCGTGGCGAGCAACCTCCTGGCCGAACGGCTGCGGACGATGGAGGAGACCGGCGTTGTGGAGCGAGTGCTGGGAGACGCAGGCGTCCTCTATGGACTGACGCGATGGGGCAGGGAGCTCAAGGAGCCGATGGAGGCTCTGGGGCGGTGGGGCATCCCTCTGTTGACTACCGGGCGGGGCGATGACGAGTTCCGGCCACGATGGCTGACTCTTGCCCTGCCTGCCATCCTCAATGGGAGAACGGCAGCGCCGTCCGTAGAGGTTGGCTTCGAGGTGGAGGGCCTGCTCATCGTTCTCCGTATCGACGAGGATGGACCGAGCGCGCGCATCGGTGACGACCATCGACCGGAGACCGTTCTGGCGGCCGAGGCCGATACCGTCGTCGGCCTCGTCGCCGGTACCCTCACCGTCGACCAAGCGCTCGATGCAGGTGAACTCCGCGGAGATGCCGCACACTTCGGCGAGCGTTCGTAGGCGACGCCGCCTACAAGGGCCTGGCTCCGAAGGGTCCGTAGTCGGAGCGACGCCGTCAGTAACGTCATGGCCAGCAACAGCTTTGCAACAACAACACTTCACTGGCTAGAGACCTTCGGCCTCACTTTCAACGCCGTGGTGTCGCGGAATCGCCCGCCTCCGGATCGTCCGATCGCCAGCGCGATATTCACGTTCACCGATTTTGGCGGGTCCACGATGCGCCGGGTGGGTGGCTCGAAGGTGGTGGGCCAGGCATCGAAGATGCCGGCCTCGTTGTCGGTGGTCATTGCGCGACGGCGACGGGCCGGTGGACGGTGAGGTCGGCGGCGGGTGCGGGTGTCCAGCGCAGCCCTGTCTCGCCGAAGCTGGGGGTGGTGAGTGTGTAGCGGCCGGTGCGGTGTGGTGTTCCGCGGCCGTGGACGGTGGTGTCGAGGGTGATGGATTTGATGCGCCCTCTCCCCTGCTCGATTCCGCCGTAGCCGGTGACGGTGGAGGCGATCGTGAGATCGGTACCGGGCATGTGTCCATCCGTGAGGACCAGGATGCTGGCATGTCGACGATTCCTTGCGAGCAAAGCCCTTGCGCGCGTGGGTGGTACGTCTCGGCCGTGCACGGTGGTGACGACCAGATCCAGCCCGTCGAGACAGATCGAGGCAGCGTCGAGCGGGTCCCCTGCCCCTGGATCGACGAGGTGGACTTTTGCGAGATCCCCGCCGTGTTCGTGGACGGCGAGCAGGCTCAGGCGTGGTTGGCCGATGAGGGCGACGTGGTGGCCGGCTGCGGATGCTTCGGCGACGAGGGCGATGAGCATGGACCCGGCACCGGTGACGGTGACGGCGGTTCCGCGGGCCAGAGCTCGGCGTGGGAGCAGCGCGGCGAGCGGTGGTGGTACTGGCATGGTGCGAAGGGTTTTGCCGCGTACAGCCGCGTTGAGCGGCTCCGAGCCGTCGGCCTCGCCCGCGAAGTCCGTGCTGCCTGCGGTGGGTGCCGCTGGTTCGGGTGCGGTGATGGTGGGGAGGTCGGTGGGTGCGTGGTCGCGGCGGCCGCCGGGGACGGTGGCCATCCGTCGGCGTAGGACGTCGAGTTGGGTGGCTTTGTCGAGTCCGGTGAGGTCGGGGATGGCGTCGACGGTGGCCATGTGGATCGACCTTTCGCCGTGCCGGTAGGAACTACCGCCAGCGTATCGAACGGGTGTTCGACTGTCGAATGTGCTGGTCAGCTCGTTCGGCGAGGAATGGAGACGCCGTCGAGGTCGTCCTTGGTGAAGGTCCAGGCGAGGTGCCGGTACCGGCGGAGGGTGTGTTTGACCTGGTCGAGGGCGTGAGAGACGGCCGGGTGGTCGGGGTCGTGGCCTTCCGATCGGATGGCTGCGCGCTCGTCGTCGTCCATGTCCGGTTGGACGCACGGGGTGGTGCGGCGGTTCCGGCAACAGTCATTTACTCGAATGACTGGACGAGAAGTTTCGGAGACGCGGCAGTGGCCGCGTCGACGGGTCGTTTCAAACGAAACAGGGGCCACTCATCTGTGATGCGTGGCCCCTGTTTCGATGCTGGGTGACGGTGTTCGCCAGTGCGCCTCTCGGCAGGTGGCCGCTCGTAGCGGCTGATGGTTGGTACCCGGGGCATTGGGATCGAACGCCGTCGAGTTCGACAACGACAGTGCTGTCGGTGGTATTCCAGACCGTGCGGGAGACAAAAAAGGGGGGTCCCGGCCCCGTGGTGGGACCGGGACCCCGGAGGGCCTGGGGCTTAGTGGGTGCACCAGAAGGACCCGACCGGGATGGCTGCTCCCGGCTGCCCGGCGCACCACCGGCAGGTGGTGTCGTGCTCGATCCGTCCGAGCACCCCTTCGGCCTCCTCGATGAGGATGGGTAGCTCTGCTGCGCTGGCGAGCGCGAGCGCTTCGGTGGCCCACCGGGCCGCGCGCGGATCTTCGGCGGGGAGCTGAGCGGCATTGCCGATGAGATCGGTGATGATCTGGTGATCGTTGAGCAGGTTGTTGTTCATGGCAGGGACACCTTCCAAAGGTTCGGATGAGACGTCCCCGATCGACATGACGAGGGTGGACTGTCAAACCGCGTCTTGGGAGCGTGCGACCGCGGTTTGATTGGACGGGGTCCCCGGCATGTCAGGCTGGGACGACTCGTACGACCAAATTGGTGACCCATATGGGGCGGCCCCGAACGGGGACGTGCGAGCGCGTCCACGCGGTCGATTCTGTTGCACTGCAACACGTATGAGATGCGTTCGCACCCAGCGCGTTGGAACGCTATTGCTTTGCCGTAGCGGTATTTTCGTCGTAGGTAGTTACGGTTTCGAATAGGTCGAGTAGAAACTTTCGTGTCGATGAAGAATGCGGATATCGACGCTGGTTTACCCTGCATGGAGACGAATGCAAGGACGCTTCGTAACGTGTAATGGAAAGGTTCTGCGGCTGTGGCCAAACAAGTGACAGTTCAGTTGGTCGACGATATCGACGGGTCGGTCATCGACGGCGAATCCGGCGAAACAATCGAATTCGCGATCAACGGTGTCGAGTACTCGATCGACCTGAAAGCGAAGAACGCGAACGAGTTCCACAAGAAGCTCGACTATTACGTCGGGCATGCGACGCGAGTCGGTGGCCGCAAGCGTAAGACTTCCCCCGCTGCCGCGTCGACTGCGACAGCGGCCGGCGGATCGGTCAAGCGTGATCCGGAGCAGACGCGCGCGATCCGGCAGTGGGCGTTCGATCAGGGCTACAAGATCAGCGAACGCGGCCGCATCCCGGCCGATATAGAAGAGGCGTACAACGCCGCACACTGACGAGCGGTGAGCCGCCCGCGTCGACGTCAACGGACACCGGTGATGCGCCGAGCGGGGGAGCTCGAGGGGCTGCCGCAGGCCCCCTCGACCCGAGCCGGGGACGCCGAGCCATCGGTGGCGGGCACCGTACAGGTACCCGCCATCGATGTCGGTCCTAGTCGGTGACGGTTTCCTCGTTGAGTGCGTCGTACGCCTGCTCGGGGGTCATCGTCCCGGCTGCGACCTGCTCGACCGGCGTCAGCTCGTAGCCGTTCTCGGCCAACAGTCCTAGATAGTTGTCCTGGTTGGAGCCTCCGACTCGCTTCCACCAGTCCTTGCCGGTCCCGCTCATCCGTGCTTCGTAGGCGGCGAGGATCTGCGCCAGCAGAATCACCTGAGCACGGGTGTCGTTGGCCTTGTCGATCACCGGTGCCAGCGCGTCACGTGCGGCCCGCTCCTTCCAGTCGCCGTAGACGGTGGTCGTCGGCTCGGCCACCGCGACTTCGAGCAGCTCAGCGAGGTACTGCGAGGCTTTGTTCTGGGTGAGCAGTCCTGGCTCGTCGACGAGGGTGTCGGTGATCCACTTCGAAGCACCCTTCGGCAGGGTCTTGCGGGTGAGGAACTTCGACACGAATTCCTTGCGGACCACGGTCGAGGCGAGCGATGCGACGTTGAGCGCCTTGGTGCGGCGGCGCGCTGCCCGTTCGGTTTCCTTCGCTGCCGCTTCGGCGGCGAGCCGCTTCTGCTCGGCTACCTGGGCGACGGCCTCGGCATCGGCGGGATCGACATTCTCTGCGGGTTCGGCCAACGCGGCCGCGAGGATCGGTCCCGGCTTCACACCGGCGTCGTCGGGGTCGGCGGTGTAGTACTCCGGCACCCATACCTCGGCGGCGGTGATGTCCTTGTGGTGGTGCAACCCCTCGTCGGGTATGGCTTCGGGGTCGTCCTCGGTGTCCCAGTCGATGCTGTCCTCCTCGATCACTTCGCCTGTCGCGGTGAGGGTGAACTGGTCTTCCTTCGACAGCCACACCGCCCAGTGCCCAGCTGCACCGTCGATCACGGCCTCGGTCACCGGGTCACCGTCGGCGGTCACCAGGTCGTCTGCGCGTAGGTACCGGTCGCCGTAGGCCGGTTCTTCCTCGAGGACGGTCAGCCCTCGCTCGGCGTAGGGGATGCCTGCTGCGGTACGGGCCTTGCGGACGGCACGGTCTGCGAGGAGCCGCTGCGCCATCCACCGGAAGTCGTACCGCGTAACTCTCAGTAGTTTCTCGACGGCGGCGGTGTCGCCGTCGGCGTCGAAGACGGCCACGACTGCGGCCTGCTCGAGGTCGAGCTGTCCGGAATCGAGGGCTCCGAGCGCAGTTTCCGAGCGGCCCGCTGTGCCTGCTGTTTTCACAGTGTCACGCTTGTCGTACTGCAAGGTTTTGGCGATCTTCGTCACCGAGACACCGAGATCGAGCATCTCGGTCACTGCCTTCGCCCGCTGACCTGCGGTGAGCGCGATGCGTCGGTCGTTGGTGTTCACCTGCTGAGTGAGGCGTTCGATTTCGCGGTCCTTGGCCTTGCTCGCAGTCGGACGGATCAGCACCGGCACACTGTCGACCGCGGCTTCGCGAGCGGCGAGGGTGCGAACCTGGCCGTCGATGACGACGACTCGGTCGCCATCGCGGCGCGCGAGGATCGGCAAGAGCACACCGTGGTCGGTGATGGAGGCGACGACGGCGCGGAACTCGTCCGAATCGGTGTCGACCTTGTCGCGGACGTTGGGGCCGACTTCGAGGGCGTTGGGGTGCAGGCGGGCGAACTCCTCGCCCGCCCCCACGACCGGCGTGGTGCCGGTCGTGGGGGCTTCGGTTGCGGCGGTGGTGGTTTCGATGCTTGCGGTCATGGTGGTGTCTCTCTCCTGGTAGATTCTTCGGTTGGAGACACCGGGCAGATAGAAGCTGTCCGGTGTTTTCTTGTTTTCCTGGCCTTGGTGGTTACTGCTCGGCGGCGGCGCGGACGCCGCCCGCAGTCTTGGCTGCCCGAATCTCGCTGGTCGTGGCACCGCTCCGACGTGCGGTGGCTTCCCAACTGCACACCTGCTCGTGCAGGTCTTCCATCCGGTCGTGGTCGTAGTCGGTGGCCCCGACGTACCGTGAGGCCGCTTCGTACGCTTCGGTCAGCTGTCCGAGTGCGTGGGTCTTGACCTGCGCCGGTACCTGACCGATCGCGACCATGATCGCCGTGCGCAGTCCCACCGTCCTCGGTCGAGTGGTGATGTCGTGCATGTCGTGACGTCCCTTCTCAACTGGTGGCCTGGCCCTTTGCCCTGCCACGTTTTTTCGCCGTTTCTGGCGTGAGGAGAGAAGTCAGCGCACGGGGCCGGAGTGTCAAGGGTCGGGCCGAAAAGTTTTCAGCCGGAGGCGTTTTGAAAAGTTTTCGGAGCCCTTGGGCCGGGAGCGCAGCGGACGCCGGCGGTTGATGCGGAGGTCACGGGTGATGAATGCTCGCCGGTAGCCAGAACCGAGTGAGAAAACGTCCTTCGCTCTTTTGAGTGCGGAGCGCAGCGGAGCTCCATTCGGTGGACGCCCGCAGGGTGGCCGGCACCGCCAGCAGGCGGAATGCATGCCGGCCCGTCGACACCAGGCGGTGACCACCTCCCGGTCATTGAGCTTCGACGGGCGATTGTGCGGGAGCGACGGATGGTGACGGCGCTCTGTGTCGCGGCAGCACCTACCCTGTCAGGGGCTTCGGTACGGGCGGCCACTCGTGGGGATGTACAGACGCTGGTTGCGTGGGAAGTGGTCCGGCCACACTACCGGGGAGACGGTCCCAATCCATCTCAACCTTTATCCATACTCGAGGATTCTCGAACGAGGTTTTGGTCGCGCTGAAGGTTGCGTGACGAAACGTCGTGCCAAGCCGACTGCTAAACGTCGCCTCATCGAACGAGATGATCTCGCCGTCGAACGTCGATTCAGTGAACGAGGTGTAATCGCCGCTGAACGTCGCCCTATCAAATGTGGTGTATTCGCTGCGGAATGTCGCGCCACTGAACGACGTGTACTCGCTGCTGCGGAACCTCGTCCATTCAAAATTGGCGCTCTTACCGCTGAACGTGGCCTTAGAGAACCAGGTGTACTCGCCGTTAAACGTCACGTTCTCGAAGTTGGTGCGCTTGCTGCTGAACGCCGCCCCGCTGAAGGAGGTGTACTTGCCAGTGGAGGTCGCCCCAAAGAATGAGGTGCGCTCGCCGCTGAACGTGGCATCCTCGAACGAGGTGGTCTTGCCGCTAAATACGGCGAAATCGAGGTTTAGGTTATGGAGGTAGGCACCAGTGAGGTCGTAATCGAACGATGACCATGAATGGTCGTGGTGGGGTTGGAGATGTGCGGCGATGGTGCGGGTGATGGCGTGGCGGGTATCGAGGTCGTCGTAGGGGTATTCGTGGGTGGTGTCGGTGTAGTCGTACTTCGTTCGATGGGTTCGGCGGGTCTCTTTGCGTAAGTGCGGGTTTCGGGTGGAGGTTTCGTAGGGTGTGCGGAGATAGTCGCAGAGGACGTTGATGCAAGCTTGGGTTTCGCGCGGCTTGTCGCGGTCGAGCCAGTCGTCGGCGAGTGCTTCGAGAGCGGAGACGGCGGCGGTGCGGATCGCGGGCGCGGGATCAGCGAGTTGTGCGGTGATGGTGGTGAAGCGGCCGCGGAGGGCTTGGGTGTCGGCGAGGGTGTGGGTTGCTTTGTGGTGCCGATCGAGCTGTCTGCGACTGAGCAGCCCGATAGCGAAGGTGATGATGGCAGCGACGATGATTCCGAGGCTGGCGAGGACGGTCGCGGCGGGTTGTGTGAGGTTGTCAAGGAACCACACGCCAATGCCTGCCGAGTCGGTTGATTCGACCGGCACGGTTGGAATGGCCGGGGTGGGGACCTGGGCGTGAAGGCTCACGGGGGTGACAGTAGCGGCTCCACTGTAGTTTTCCTGGTCAAGTCATCGCCGGTCACGTACTGCTGGCCGAGGCCGTTGCAGAGGGTAATTGCGCGGGCTGCCTGTTCGGCGATTTCGGCGGGTAGTAGTGGTCCGTCGAGGGTTCTGATTCGCATGACGTCGAGTGTGGCAGTGAGTACCGACAGAATTGTTCTGTCGCAACGCTTTCAAGTCTACTGCCTCTTGGTCTGTCTATAGGTGGAGCAGGTGGGTTGCGGTGCCGTCGAAGTGTTCGAGGTTGTCGAGGACTCCGGTGTAGTTGGCGGGTCGGCAGGCTCCGATGCTGACGATGAGGGCAGCTGCTTCGTCGATGGTGACGAGGTAGGTCGGCGGGGTGTTGGTGGGGCTGGCGTCTGCGTGGGCTCGGGCGTCGAGGAGGGCGTAGCGGACGGCGTCGGCAGCGGCTCTTTTCGCTGCGATCAGGCTTGGTTCTGCTCCTGCGGCGGTGATGGTTTCGGGTCGGCGGTCGGGGCGGGTGGTGACGGTCCAGGTGATCATCGGTGGTGTGTTCCTTCGGGTGGGTGAGCCGGGCGGCGATAGTGGGTCCGGCTTCCAGCATCGCGTACCGAGCGCCAGCGAGGTCCGCGATGCGCAGGCATTTTCCGGTTTCTGGGGATAGACGATCTGGCTGTGGATGGAGACAACTCGGCCCCGGAACCGTGTCGGGTTCCGGGGCCGGGAGGGTGGGTCGGGGGTCAGAGGCGTCGTCGCCAGGGTGCGGCCATGTCTTCTTGCTGTTCGCGTTCGGCGTCGTCGAATGCGTCGGTGAGGGTGGTCGGATCGCTCGTGTACTGGTCGCCGTCGGTGAAGATCGCGACGGCCATGCGGTGGATGTTGCGGAGCTCGTCGAGCATGGTGACGTATCCGAGGCGGTCGATGATGCGCCAGGTGACCGGTCCCATGTGGACCTCGACCCAGTGCATGGTGCGTCGCCGGGCGGCGACGTACTGCTCGCGTGGGGTGACGGCGGTTTCCGGTGGCGCGATCCAGACGACGGACATGGCGGCGCGGGCGTAGTCGTCGCCCGGTCCCCCGGGGCGGGGTGCCTGGTTGTCGATGCGGCCGATGAACGTTCGGGCGTCGGCGAGTCCGGCGATGAACGCGTGGACGGAGGCGGCGGAGCGGAAGGTCATCATCAGGCGGCCCATGGTGACGATCATCTGGGCGTCGTCGGTGGCGGCGGCGTGGACGTTGACCACGGCTTTCTGGCGTCCGACGATGGTGGCGGTGGTGTGGGTGACCACTGCGCCGTAGTTGTCGGTGTCGGTGTTGCTGTGGGCTTTTTGGGCGGTGGTTTTCGACATCGTGCGCTCCCCTGCTCAACGTGGCGACCTCGCGGGCCCGCCAATTTTTTTGCCGTTCTGGCAGGGGAGAGTTGGACCGGCATGAGGGGGCCGGAGTGCAATTGCCGGGCCGGAAAGTTTTCAGCCGGAGGCGTTTTGAAAAGTTTTCGGAGCCCTGGGGCCGGGAGCGCAGCGGACGCCGGCGGTTGCGCGGAGGTCACCGCCGGTCAAAATCGGAAGGCCAGAAGGGAATCTCAATAGGTTTTGTCAAGCTCGGCCGTAGGCCGATCCGATCTAACGGCACCGAAGGTGACGCGTGTGGGGCAGCGCCATCCGGTCGGCTCCGAGACCACGGGTTGGCGTGGTCGATGCTCGGCACCCAGCACGGACGAGCTGACCGGCCCAGAAAAAGGATGCCTACAGTTTTTAAGCCTCGACTTTTGAGAAACAGCGGGTGTGCAAACAGTCGAGCGCCGAGCGCCTGAAGAATCTGTTGTACTGGGAGACTTCTTAAATGCTCAGCTGCACAACAGCTCTGGTTCTACGATGAGTGCGTGCCGCATCGGATCGGGCTTGATCCGCCCGCATCACGCGGTGGTCGCACGGAAGGAGCGAAGTCCCCATGCGTAGCCGGCGAATGCGATGGCGAAGCACCAGGAAAGTGCAAAGATCACGTTGTTGCCGACGGGCGTACCGGTGAGCAGGGCACGAACGCTGTCGACGACAGGAGTGAAGGGCTGGAGTTCGGCGAACCAGCGGACACCGGTTGCCATGGACTCGGTGGGTACGAACGCGCTGGACACGAACGGCAACACGGTGGAGATGATCTGTGCGGCACTGTTGGCTCCAGTCGGTGTCTTGGCGGCTAGACCGATAGCGACGGCAAGCCAGGTAAGCGCAAAAGCGAAGGCTAGGACCATTCCGGCCGCTCCGAGCCAGGCGAGTGGGTTGCCAACGGGCCTGAACCCCATGAGCAGCGCGACAACGGTCACCAGGATGGCGGAGAGCAGGGTGCGCACGATGCCGCCGACAACATGGCCGGTGAGGACTGCGCTGCGGGCGACGGGCATGGTGCGGAATCGATCGATGATGCCTTCGGACATGTCGGTGGACACGCTGACCGCGGAGGGCAGAGCGCCGGCTGCGACGGTCATCACGAGTATGCCCGGGGTCAGGAAGTCGACGTAGGTGGAAGTACTGCCTGTCTCCGACAGCCCAGCACCCACGTATTCGCCGAAGACATAGACGAACAGAACGAACATCAGCACCGGCAAAGCAACTGAGGCGACCAGGAACAATGGGTACCGGCGGAGATGGCGAAGTTCTCGTCCAACCATCGCGAAAGCGTCTTGCGCTGCGGCGACTATCATCATCAGTAGTTCTCATTTCGTGAGGCGTTCTCGCCGGCGTCGCCCATGATCTTCTGGCTGGTCAGTGCGAAAAAGACGTCATCGAGATCGGGTTTGTGCACGGTGATGTCCACGATTGGCAGATCCACTGGCACCAGATCCAAGGCTTGCTTGATTGCGTCGCCTCCGGCTGCCAATGGCAGCCGTAGAGAGAGCGAGTCGGCGTCGGGCGTGTTGTTCGGGAGTGACCGTGCTGCGGCGTTCATGGCAACGATGTCGGCGAACTGCAGCGTGAGGTGCGCGCCGGGGACTTGCTGTTTGAGGTGGGCGGGAGTACCTCGAGCGACGATACGTCCGTGGTCGAGGAGAGCGACGTTGTCGGCAAGTTCGTCGGCCTCCTGAAGATATTGGGTGGTGAGGAAGACGGTCAGTCCTTGGGCCACGAGCTCGCGAACGAACGTCCACATCGTCTGGCGACTGCGCGGGTCCAGGCCGGTGGTCGGCTCGTCCAGGAAGATCAGTTCGGGATCGCCGATCAGTGTCATTGCGAGGTCGAGCCGCCGCCGCATCCCGCCGGAATACGTGGCTGGAGTGCGCGCCGCTGCCTCTACGAGGTCGAACCGTTCCAGCAGGTCGCGCACCCTGTCTTTCCTCTCGCGTTTGGCAACTTTGTAAAGCCTCGCCATCAGCTGCAAGTTCTCCTGGCCGGTGAGCATGCTGTCCACGGCGGAGAACTGTCCCGTCACCCCGATTTGATCTCTGATCTTTCCGGGAGCTGCGCTGAGGTCGTGGCCGAGTACCGTGGCGCGTCCACTGTCGGGAAGTCGGAGCGTGGACAGCACGTGCACCAGGGTCGTTTTCCCGGAGCCGTTCGGGCCGAGCAAGGCGAATACGGTCCCGCGTGGGACTGCCAACGAGACATCCTCCAGTGCAACAGTTTTACCGAAATTTTTACGTATCCCTCTAACCTCGATTGCAGGTGACACATCGGTAGGGTGTGCTGACGTCGGTTCGGCCTCGGACGCGGACCGGGTCACCGCTGACGACCGTCATTGAGGAGTCGCTCCAACTCCGTGTCGGCTTCCGCACTGCCGGCATCGGATAGGCGCTGCAGCTCGCGCAGGTCCCGGTTTTCCACAGCACGGCGAGTCAGCAGCCGCCCGGCGTGCTCGTTGCCCTCATCGAGAAGCTCGGACAGAACGTGCACATCATTGCGAGCATCGGCAAGTTCAGCGAGCCGGTCCATCGCGGTCTCGTTGCCCTCGTCCGCAAGTGCGCGGAGGGCATCTTCCTCAAAGTCGTAATCGGTCATAAAGCCACGGTGCACCCTTGCCCCTGGGGCAAGGTCAAGTGCACCATTGGACCGTGCTCACTATCGGCCAACTCGCCACGTACGTCGGTGTGTCGACGAAAGCCGTGCGCGTCTACCACGCCAAGGGGCTCCTGCCCGAACCCGAACGGGACTCCTCCGGATACCGGCGTTACGACGCGCAGGCAATTATTGACCTGACACGCATCGTTACTCTCGCCCAGGCTGGCGTCCCGCTCGCGGACATCCCTGGTGTCTTGGGCGCTGACGCAGACTCCGCCGCCAAACAGTTGCACCGGATCGACACCGAACTACGGAACCATATTCGCCGGCTTGAGCAGCGTCGAATTCGGCTACGCCACCTCGACCAACCCGATCGCCTGTGCCTCCCGACCGAGGCCGTCCACTATATGGAGCGACTCCGCGTCATCGGCCTGTCCGAACGCCACGAGCGCGCGATCCGTGACGGCTGGATCCTGAGCTACGCCATCGCACCTGACATCACACGGGCCATCCTCGCCGCGCGCACCGAGCAGCTCGACGATGACGAATACGTAGCCGTGCTCCGCGGCTACGACCGCGCTGCCGAGTGGGACCCCGATGACCCCCGGCTTGCCGGAATCGCCTTCGCCGCAGCCCAGCTCGCACAACGCATGACTGTCGTCTCGGACCTTCCAGATTTCGACACACTGCCCTCCGAAACCGTCGACATCCTCACCGGACACCAAGGCCTAGAAAGTCCCGCATGGAGACGCCTCGACGAACTCGTGACCCAGATACTGACCGAACAGTCGGGGCGATTCGGCTAGAACACCTGCGGTCGCGGATTTCGATGTGCGAGGTCGGTTGCTGTTGTTGCGGCCTGCGTACCTCTCCGACCTGCGTTGACATCAGATCCATCTCGTCCACCGAAAACGAAGGCGCAGTTCACCAATGCTGTTGATCTATTTCGATTACGCGGCTGCGAGCGGGATTTCCCGGCGCGGCGCGGAAGGTGGGTTGTACGGCTTTGCATCCCGCAGCATGGCCCACAGTACGTTCGAGCGTCGTCGGGCCAACGCCAGCACTGCTTGTGTGTGGCGCTTGCCCTCCGCCCGCTTACGTTCGTAGTACACCTTCGATTCCGGACAGCTGCGGACACTCAGCTGAGCGGACAAATACGCAACTCGCAGCAACCGCCGGTCGTACCGACGCGGCCGCTTGAGGTTCCCGCTGATGCGGCCCGAGTCTCGCGGCGCGGGAGCGAGGCCGGCGACGGCGGCGAACCTGTCCGCTGTTCCGAAGACCGAGACGTCTCCCCCGGTCGCGGCCAGCATTTCGGCACCCAGAAGAGCGCCGATCCCTGGCATGGATTCGAGGATCGCGGCCGACGCATGCCGTTTGAACACGGCCTCGATTGTGCGGTCGAGTTCGGCCAACCGTCTGCCCAGATCGAGTATTTCGGTGGCCATGGAACCGACGACCTGCGCGGCCATGGCTTCTCCCGGCACCTTAACTGTCTGCATCAGAGCCGCTTCCGTTGCCAAGGCCGCAAGACCATCCGCGTTGTATGCCTTGCGCTTCCGCAACCAGACTTCCAACTTCGCAGCACCGACTGTGCGGATCGCGCCGGGGGTTTGATATCCAGTCAGCAGAATCAACGCTCCCTTCACGTTGCTGAGGTCGAGCGCGCGCTCCAATGCTGGGAAGTAGGTGCTCAGAAGTGCTCTGAGCCTGTTAAGTGATCGGGTGCGGTCCCGCATCAGATCGGTTCGGCGCGATGTCAGAATGCCGAGTTCGACCGCGATCTCGTCGTCCGCTCGCATCGGTTGCAGGTCGCGACGCATCCGCGCCTGATCTGCGATGATCGCCGCGTCCTTCGCGTCGGTCTTCCCGTCACCGCGGTACCCAGCCGCCGCGTGGTGCACGATGCGGCCGGGGATGTACAACAGGGTTTGCCGGCGTGCGGCGAGCATCGCCGTCAGCAGCGCGGCGCCGCCCGAATTCAGGTCCACCGCCCAGACAACATCGAGGTCGCCGCCACCGGCGATTGCGAGGACGTCGTCGATCAGGGAACGGAGGGCCCACTCGTCGTTCAGCACCCGGCGAGACAGCAATCGCGTTGCGTCGCTGTTGATCACTACCGCATGGTGGTGAGTCTTTCCCGCGTCGATTCCTACCCAGAGATGTTGCACATGTATCCCTTCGCTGTCGTCGAGAAATTGGAACCTGGTGGACGACTGCCCCGTCGTGTCCTTAATCAGCGATCAATTCGCGTCTCTCAATGAGCGGTCACGTCGTCGAGGACACCGGGCGGCCATTCCCTTCTGGCCATCCGATCAGCGAAAAAAAGAGAGCCATACCCGGTGTCCCCAGGCACCACCGAACCTACGTCGGAGGTCCCGCGATGCCCGGCAACGACGTTAAGGAAAACAAGAATTCTTTTTACAGGACGGAGCGCAGCGGAGTTCGATGGGGTGGACACCGAAGGTGGCCCGCACCGCCGTTAGGCGGAAAGCACCACCGCTGGCCGGCGCGCCGGTGGAGGGCCACCTCTCGCTTCGTGGAGCTCGTGGGCGACTGTGCGGGAGCGACGGAGATCGGCCGCGCTCAATGTCGCGGTAGCACGGCGGTAAGCCCTTGAGACCAATCGCACGGTTCCCCGGTCTCGGCGACCGCGGAGGCCGCGGAGGCCCCGAAGACGTGAGCAGCTATCGCACATTCTCTGCTCTATTATCATTATGGCGCAACATATTTCGCGATTTACAAGCCTTGTGTGGTGCCGTGCGTGTGGGCTACTGTAATTGTGAAAGCGCCTCGTGCGCATCAGGTTGATGGGGGTCTGTGATTTGACGTCGATAGTGCTGTCGGATGGTTGGGTTCGCCATCAATGGCTTCCCACGCGCGATGACTACTGGTTGGACCCGTTCCTACCTGGGTCGACGAGGGAGGAGCGGTCTGAATTGAGGCTGAGTGTCGTCAAACGAGTGAGCCCGATTCGGGGATACGACTCTCGCGGCATTGGCCCTGTGGAATGGATCAATACGCTGCACGATCGCGCGGTGATTTTGGATGCCGATGGCGGCTGGGCGGCCGGCGGGGAGTTTCATGTGTGGTACTCGCGGGGTGCCGGGATGATTCCGTGCGAGATCACGAAGAGTGCTGTCCGCGGCCCAATCGTTGTAGCCGGCGACAATGCAGGGTGGGAGGCACAGCTCGAGGACGCAATCGCGCAGGTGGAGGCGTACGTGGGGATCGTCTCCTGCGCTGTCGATTCACTGGTGGGTTGATCTGTTGTCGTCCTCGCATTCGAGTCGATCGAACCGGAACCCCGCGCGACCAGAAACCCCGCCGGAGTTCAAAGATGTTCGGGCAGCGGTTCTCTCAACGCCGCACCTGACCGCGCGGCAGAAGATCCGCTACGTCACCGCTTGGCTCAGGATTGCCCCTCACGCCTCCAGCAACGCATCGGTGTTCCGGAAGTATCTCGATCACACCAGTATCGAGTCACGGCTGATCAGCCTCCGCCACCACCTCGAGAGCGCCGATCCGGAGTTGTTCAGCCTGGCTTCGCCCGACTCGTCTGCAATCACACAAATCGAGCGCTGGGCCAACGCCTCTCTGTGCCGAAACATCTTCGGAGATGTTGTGGGCCCACGCATTTGCCGCTTATCCCTCGAATGGGACGGCAACACTAAAAACACCTGGCCTCGGTTACTGCACCGCGCGGTCGACCCACGCAGCGCCTACAACGAGCACACGATCGAAGGCAACCCCCTTGACCGGCGTATCGCACATGCGCTCGCCCGCGCACTACCGGCGCACATTCGCCATGAACTCGCGCAACTTCCGATGCGTGGACGTCACATGTTGCTCTGGCGGGGGCTCGGCAACAATCCGGGCAGCCATGACACCTTCTTCGCCGATTCAGCGCGCCGTCATCCTCACGACTACAGCGCACCCCCGTTGTCTTCGTACACGACGTCCGTCGTGGCCGGAATGGGTTGGTCGCGTAACGGACACGGCATATTGCTCGTCGAACTCGTTCCGTTCAATGCCCTGTTCTCGGCCGAGTACATCCTTGGGGAACTCGGCGAGATCGTCGTCCGAGACCACGAGCACCGCTTGCTGCTGCCTCTGCGTCGACGAGATCAGACGTGGCACATCGACTACCCGCCGCCGGATTCAGCGTAAGGGAGCAATCGGCCATTGCGGACCAGTTCGATTTGGCCCCGGTCGAACAGATTCCGGCAAAAATGGCGTCCTCCACCCGGCGTGTGTCACAAACGATCGTTTTAGACACGCCCTGGATTTGACACGGCAAGGACGATGAGCGTGTGTGTCAGAACTCATGTTCAAAACCGACACGCCGAAATGTGTCCCTACGACGAGTTGTGACACACTCGACCCTGTGGGAGAACTTCTGGGCTACGCGAGGGTGTCGACGACCGATCAGAGCGCCGACGCGCAGAGCGAGGCCTTGAGCGCTGCCGGGTGTTCGAGAGTGTGGACGGAGACAGCGTCGGGTGCGACGACGTCTCGGCCGCAGCTGTCGGATCTGTTCTCGCATCTGCGGCGCGGCGACACGTTGGTCGTGTGGCGACTCGACCGTCTCGGGCGATCACTCCCCCATCTCCTCGAAACGGTCGAGCAGCTCGACGTCGATGGCGTCGGATTCCGCTCGCTGACCGAAGCGATCGACACCACCACCTCCGGCGGAAAGCTGATCTACTCCATCTTCGGAGCATTGGCGGAATTCGAACGCAACCTCATCCGCGAACGCACCAACCTCGGACTGGCAGTGGCACGCGCCCAAGGGCGACTCGGTGGCCGACCACCGGCGATGTCCGGGACGCAAATCAAACAAGCGAAGCGAATGCGCACCGGCGGAATGTCACTCACCGACATCCGAGAAGTGCTCGGAGTGTCGCGGTCGACGCTGTACCGGCACTTGAAATAGCCCACCGCCAATCGCCGTTTCTCGCACATGGCCCGCCGGGCCGATGCGAGTCAACTTCCGAAGCTGCCACCGTGGGGGTCTCGGGCACATCGACGACTTTGAAAATCGATGGACGCATGATCAGCCACGAGAATTCGTCTGCTTCAATTCCGTCATGACCGAACCGGTAGAGATCACAACGACACCACCCACCATTGGTGACACACTCCAAGTGCGACGCCTAGAGGGCGGCACCGCTACCGGGACCGTAGTCGAGGACTTCGCCGACTACTTGCTGACCGTCCCCGCCGCCGGCCGAGACTGGGCCATGCCCCATCGATGGGCCATCGCGTCGGAAGACGGAACGCTGATCTTCGCCGACGAGAATCGATGTGAGGTCGCTGGCCATCGCTTACCCCTTCCCCTACAGATCGACTTGCAACTACGCGGAGCCCTCCGCGCGGGTAGGTCACGCCCTACTTGCTCGGAGTCTAGATATGTCGGGCGGTTTGGTCAGTTGCGCGGCGCTCCGAGTTCTATCGGGCATTTTTTGCGGGTCTCGATCACGGTGCTCATCCCGGCGCACCAATCGCGAACCTGCGGGCTGATTGCAGCCAGGAGGCGTAGCGCATCGTTGTGTCGGGCGACTATGTTCACCTCAAGCAGTAGTTCCATGTGCGAGACGCGGTTACGTAGACCGTGTAGACGCGCGGCGCGGTCGGCGACGATGTACCGGTTGGGGTCATTGGTGTTGTGAGGGAATGCGTGGCGCAGTGCTTGCTGCCAAAGGATTTTTCGACCGCGGAAGCCGGCGTCGGAGGTGTCTTTAGTGGGAAGCAGTTTCGGCCAAACACCGAAGGTAATCTGCGCGAGAATGTCGTCATGGTTGACTGGTGCGCCTGGCAGGTCCCCGATAGTCGGACCACCGCGTTCTAGAGCCACGGTGTGATTGATTCAGTCGATCTCGCAGCCCTCGACCGGTTGGTGGTTGTGGGTGCATTGGGCAGCGTACTCAGCAGGCGTGAGGTAGCCCAGTGATGAGTGCCGGTGTCGATGATTGTGGTCGTCTTTGAAGTCCTCGATCACCACCCTCGCTTCGAGCAGACTCGTCCAGTGATTGCGGTTCAGGCACTCCTTCCGTAGCCGGTTGTTGAACGATTCGATGTGTCCGTTGTTCCACGGCGTCCCCGGTGGGATGTAGGAGATACCGACACGATCTCGGCAGAACTGTTGCAGCACATGCGAAATGAACTCCGGACCGTTGTCCATTCGCAGCACCAACGGCGGCCCACCCCACAGTGCAAACGTCTTGTCGAGCTCGTCGGTCAGCCGCTGTGCGGTGATCGAACGCTCCACAATGTTCAACAGGGACTGCCGGGTGTGTTCGTCGATCATCGACGCGATCTTGATCGCCTTCCCGTCGACGGTCGAATCGAACTGAAAGTCCATAGCCCACACCACTTTCGGTGCATCGGCTTCGATCTGCGGGCACGAGCTGATGCCGGCGCGTTTGCGTGGATGGTAGATCCGAACCTGCAGGTTCCATTTGTAGAGCTCCAGCGTGAGGTACGGATCGTTGCCACACCGCGAAGAGTAGGTAGCGAGGCGGACGGGATGTAGATGCTTATTGACCGCGAGGATCGTCGCGTGCTTTGGCATCTGTTAACCCCTTCCGCTATCGTTGACTGTAGATACGAGGACAAGGTCCCTCGTAAACACATGGAGTCTCCCCCGCGGCAGCTAGGCCGCGGGGGTTCTTCGTTCTATGGAGACTGTAACGACCGACGCAGCGATTCACGTTTGCCGGTCAACCTCTCCCGTGGCTACCGAATCACACCGGAGCCGAGCGGGCCGACCTGGCCCCATCCCTGAGTGCATCGCCGTTCCGACAACTCGTAGTCGTTTTCTATCGACGTTTCGGCATCGTCGAACGGGAAGCCGCACCAGACCGCCGATCGAGTGCGGACGCCTGTGTAAGGCTCTCGTGATCAGCTGGGGTCTTCGTGGGCGAGAGCGCGGTAGCCTTTCGCTCCGGCACGGTCGACGGCGGCTTTGACGACCCCGAACACCGCGCCATGAATGGCGGCCGCGATCAGCACCTCTTGGACGGTGCGGCTCAGGTCTTTCGGGTCGGGAGTCGAGGTGTCGTTGTCGCCGATACGTTTCCACACCTGCTTGAACACCACCCCGGCAAGTACCCCGCCGAGCACGCTGGTAGCCAGCGACAGCGGTTTGTACACCGCTTTCGACACCGCACTCATCGCAGCAACCGCCGCGCACGGCGACGACGCGAGAACACAACCAGCACTACCGCCGCGACCAGGGTCCCGACAGCGGCCGCGGCGACCTGCGGATTGTCCTGAGCCAACGTCTTGGCCTTCTCCGCCTGAACGGTTGCTTCACTGCGCACCCGCGCAGGCACATCGACTTTGTCGGCGAGCGCCGCCACCGTCTCGGCGAGTTCGGCGCGCTGCTGTTCGATATCCGGCACCGGCGCTACTGGCGGGTCTGTCACGTGCGCCTCCTCGCCTGTCTCGTTACCGCGTGCAACGTGCTTGTTCTCGGTCATCGGATTCCCTTCTTGATGGCGGTGATGTCGTCGTTGACACTGGCGACGGTCTCTGCCGGTACCGGAGGTACCGCATTCTTCGCGCGTGAGGTCCCCACCGCAGCCAAAACCCCTCCCACCACCAGGACTGCGGCGGCGACGATCAGCGCTGCCAGCCACGCCGACAGCACTGTCGCCAACCCCAGCACTGCAGTTGCTATCAGAGTGGCGAGACCGAAGAACAGCAGCAGTGCGCCCGCACCGGTGATACCGATACCGATGCCGAGCCGGGTGCCTTTGCTTTTCACTTCCTCGAGGCCTGAGCGGATCTCGCTGCGCACCAGCGTCGACACCTGATCGGTCAAACGTTCGACGAGCTGCACTGTCGACAGATCCGCAGCCGAAGTGCGGGCTTCCTCCGACGGTGGCCCGGAATGAGCGTTCATTGTTTCTCCCTGCATATGTTGATTCGAAGTGATGTCTCCGCCAGTGCTGGAGCCGGAAACAGGTACAGGCAACGGCTTTTCGTCGCCGTGTGTCGTGCGATTGTGTCTGTCATCGCGCTGCCCAGCACCGCTGGAATGTGCCGTGGCATGTTGGTGCCGAAGCCGAAGCCGTCGTCCGTCGTCGACGGCGGCGGCATCTTTCTCCTCGTTCTTCTCCGACACCCGAGTATCTCGGGGTGGGAGCTGCAAACGTTCCTCGGCGACCATCCCTGCCTGCAGTTGTCGGCCACGTTCGAGTTCGGAATCGAGTTCGGCACCGAACAGCAACGCAAGGTTGGTGATCCACAACCACAGCAGGAACACGATCGCCCCGGCCAACGATCCGTAGGTCTTGTTGTAGCTGCCGAAATTGGCGACGTAGAACCCGAACAGGATCGTCGCGGCGACCCACACCACGATCGCCACCACTGCTCCGCTGCTGATCCACCGAAACTTCGGCTGCTGAATATTCGGAGTCGCGTAATACAACAACGCGACCGCGAGAACGACGATGACCAGCACGACCGGCCACCGTGCGATGTTCCACACCGTCAACGCGGTAGCGCCGAGACCGACCGCATCCCCCACCGCGGCTGCTACCGGTCCGCTGACCGCGAGCATCACCGCCGCGAGAGCAATCAGCACCAGCGCCGCCACCGTCACCAGCAACAGCACCGGCCGCAATTTCCAGACCGGACGCCCTTCCTCGACCTCGTACATTCGGTTCATCGCCCGCCCGAACGCCCCCACATACCCCGACGCCGACCACAACGCACCCGCAACACCAGTAACCAGAGCGAACCCTGCGGCCGGAGCGGACACCAACTGCGTGATCGGCTCCCGCAGCGTCTCCACCGCCGAGGAGGGTCCCAGATCGGACACGATCTGCAACACACCATCGACGGTGGCTTGTCCTTGCCCGAACACACCGAGCAGCGACACGATCGCCAACACAGCGGGAAACAGCGACAACACTGCGTAGTACGTCAACGCTGCCGCGAGATCGGTGCACTGATCACGCGAGAACTCACGCGCAGTCTTGCGAAGCACGAACAGCCACGACGTTTTCGTCAACTCCGTCGGCGAGTCGGCCTTGCGCGGATCATCCGGGTCGGCATCCACCGGTGCGGACGGGACATCATCGTTCTCACTCACCTGACGCTAGTACCCGCAGCACACCGACGAAAACATTGCCCGAGAGTCAGCAGCAGATGAATCGTCGGCACAGAAAACGCAGTAACAGTCTGGTCTTGCGCCGCAAAATGGACCGAGCTTGGTACGCAGAGCACCGCTACCACCGGCGCGGTCTGTCTCTCGATGAGTGAACAACCCGTCAACCGAACAGGGTTTCATCGGAAATAGAACGGGGACGGTTTTCGCCCGGTGGCGGTGACAGATCACCATCACTCTTCCGTTGTTGTACACGGCCCCATACCCACGACGTTATCGGCGTTGTCCGCAGGCGAGGCGTCGAGACCACCGCGAATCAGCGGCTGACCGGCCTGCTTCAATGCTGAACTATGACCGATCCCAAACAAACCACCACCGGAGCCCTCTCGGTTGGTGACATCATCGAAGTGCACCGCCCCGACGGGACCACCTCTGCAGGGACACTCGTCGAGGACTTCGGGGACTACCTCCTGCCCGCAGACACCCTCGGTCGCACCTGGACGCCCCCACACCGCTGGGCGATCGCCCTGGACTCCAGGACCCTCGTCTTCGCCGACGACCAGGACGTCACCGCACTACCTGCTCCCCCACCCACCAACACCGCAGCCAACAGTCCCGCAGCTGACAGCACCGCCGGCACGCCGTGACGAAACACCCTCGATCTGTCCCCCGCCGCACCTATCTGTTCTGGAGCGGCGTAGCGCTCGTGCTGATCACCTGCGCGGCGTGGGCACTCGACCCCGAACGCGGGTTCCTCAGCGCCGCGATTCTCGGTGCCACCGGGACCGCCGTATTCCTGGCACTCGTAGCCGTCATCAGCAGAACAGGATGAGCGAACAACCCGCCCGGGCATGGAGGCGGGCGAGTCTGCGCGCACGCGCCCACCGCGATCGGTTCGACCTCGACACGCGAAATGAGGTTCACCCCGGATGCCGACGCAGCAGGTATCAGTTTTATCAAGACCGGCTGAGCGGCCGAAGGACGATTCAACGCGTCGGTGCGTCACCCTGTGTTGTCCCGGTGTATCGATCCGGCGTGGCTGCCCCCGCAGGGCACCGGCGAGCGCCTTACAGTTCGACCATGGACTCGCGGAATACAGGTGACGAACAGCAGCGCGCAAGCGAGCCTGACAACATCAGCGGTGCTACAGGAGAGGCTCCTTTCGGCGGCGACGACCGCGGTGACGGTGTGGTCATTCCGGCGGACTTCGGAGCCGGGAGTTCCGGGCGCGGCGGTGACCGCTTCCCCAGTGTGGAACCGGATCTGTCGTCATCTGTCGACGACGTGGTGTTCGAGGATTCGGTGATCGAACTGACTGCGCGACAACGCCGGTTCGTCGAAGTAGCAGCGTGGACGTTGGCCGATGATGTCTACGATGCGATCGAGGAGCTACACCGACGCCCCGGGTCGGCATCGCACAGCTCGTCGATTCTGAGCGACTTCCCACCGGTGACGTGGACGCGGCCGGCGGCATGGTGGCGTGAGCAGGCCCGCTGCTTCGACGATCTCGCACTCGAGGCTCAGGCCGGTATCGACCCGGATCCGGTCTGCACCGGGGAGGAGATGGCGCTGCACTTGATTCTCGGTCGAGCACGGGCAATGGCCACCGACGAGTCCGATCGCCGTATGGATTTGGTCGGCGACATCGCCGCGCACGACAACGACAACGACTGGGAAGGTCCGCTGGACTATCTGTTCCAGGACCACGATGTGCTGACGTTGTTCGACAACGATCTCGAACCGTTTCCCGGTGCAGTCAATCTCGTTCCCGCGGAATGGTTCACCCCGTTCGTCGACATCGAGTCCCGCAGGCCCGATCGCGGCTTCCGACGCTGACAGCCCACCCCGGCGGTAGGTAGATCCCGGCGATCCACGGGGCCGCGCACCCGGCACCGCGTTGGCAAAGCCCCGTAGTTCTCGGTTTCGAACCAACGTGGCCCGAGACATCGACAAGTGAGCAAGCGTGCGCAAACCAGGAGTGGAAGCCATTGATTCCAAATAGCGGGGATGGGCTCGTTCCGATACGGAAAGGCGGTGAAGTGGAGTAACACGGCCCGGCCTGCCCTGCGATGTACAGGACACGTGCGTTGTTGCCTGCGACTGTTCGCAGGTTCTGCAGCACGTGTGGATTGCCGGTCCGAGAGGTGGCCCGGCAGTCGTTGTGCCCGGTGCCTGGAAGAGGTTGCCGGGCACACAGACAGCCCTACCGCATCATGCAAGGTCAGCGGTGGGGCTGTTCTGGTTTCTCGTGAGCGCTTGTCGCCGTACCGCGATGATTCGGTCGGCCGACGAATCGTTCTTCGGTGGTCGAGACCATTGCGCCGATGTCGTCGGTCAGGATGCACCGCACGGTGAGGTTGTCCCCGAACAGGGTGCGGTCCGCAGCGATGAGGAACAGGTCACAGTGCAGTCGATCGTCACCGCGGACGGGTCGGTGTTCGCGGCCGCGGTGGTCGACATGCTGGAGCAGATAATCCGGGACGTCCTCGAACAGATCCAGCAGTAGTCGGGCAGCCTCGCCGCGACCGATCACAGCTGACGGATGCGTTGCGGTGGTGCTCGGACATTCGTATGCCGCGATCGACAGTGGATTGTGCTCGCCGAGCAACCGGTCCGGCACCATGTCCCCGAGGACGAGCCCGACATCCAGTATTTGGGATCGTCGGTGAGAACCGCGCAGCGCGCTCAACTCTCGTAGCGAGGGCGTGCGGTCTGTGCTGCAACCGGAGTTCGCGTCGGTCACCGGGCAGGGCCGTCTCGCCGCACGAGGTCGGACCTGTTGTGTGAGTGAATCATGACCACCGATATGGTCCTGCGGTCATGGCCCATGCTTCGTCCAGTGACCTGGCGCTTTTCGTCATGGCGTCAGCGACGTCAGGGCGTCCGCGAGGTCGGCGTGCAGAGGGAAGGTTTCGTTCAGCCCCATCAGTATCAGCGGCCGACTCGTAGTGGGACCGTTGGCCACCACGGCGAACTTCGAGACCCCCTGGACTCGCCGGTGCGCGTCGATGAGAACTGTCATGGAGACCGCGGCGAGGAAGGCCACCTTGGTGAGGTCGATGATCAGGGCCGATGGTGTTGCCTCGGCGACTGCGGCATCGATCGACACGATCAGGTCTGGGGTGGTGCGCAGGTCCAGGTCACCGCGTACGGACAGGACGGTTGCAGTTCCGACTCGTTCGACTGCGATGTCGAGAGGGCCGGAACCGACCGCGTCGTTCTTCATGACACACTCAACACCTTTCGACCCGGCTCACCCCGAAGTAGCTGCACCCGGGCACATCCTATCCATGGACCCGATCTGTGAGCTGCGGATTAGCCGCACGACCGCGGCGCAGTGGGATTCGCACCGGAACCGGTGCGCGCAAGTGTGTGCAGTGCTCGAGAGCAATTCAACGCCCGGGTTTCCTGACCCGGATGACTGGGTCGGTGCGCTGCGGGTCCGTGGTGTGATGTGCAGCCGCGCTCTCCGACACCCGTTTTTATCGGGCACCCCACACCACGCTCCGGCGCTGGTCATGGGTTCGCTTCTGTTCTCGCTCGGGCCTGTCGTCTGGACGCCCGTACCGACCGGGTCACCTGAATTGCTTCTCCGACAACGAGAACGAACAGCGCGCCGAAGAGCATGATCAGGGACACCGCAACAATGCCGATCAATACCGGATACATCAGATTATGAGGCCCTTCCTCGACTACTTCGCCTGTTCGAATTTTCTTCCCTGGACGGGCGTCGCCGCGTCCGACGACAGTTGGTCATCGTCCGATGAGGAATGACCCTGACAACGTCCGACTGCGTGCATCTACACGTGTACGTGGGTGTCGGCGACTCCGGTGCAGTAGTGCCAGTCCGGTGATCATGCCCGCGGCGACGATCCCGATCAGTAGCCTCACCTGCTGTGACCGCGCGGCGTCGGAGGTGTCATCGGTGCTGACATCGTCGAGCTGCGCTTCGGCAGTGGACTGCGCATCACCGACAACGTCACCGGTCCGGGCCGCGTGGTGTGCAGTCGAACCGACTCCGTATCCGGCCTCACCGGCGGTGCCGCTGATCGTCCGGCGGCCATCAGCTGTGGGTTCGATAGGTTCGGTGGGGTCGACAAGTGCATGCCTGCCTTCCCCTGGTCGGGGACGCCGGACACCGCTCGCTGCGCGTGCTCCGTCGCCGGTTGCCGGTCCCGCCGACTGCTCGGCTGCCCGCTGGGCGACGTGGTCGTCATCGCGTTCTCGATCCGGCATCGGGGGGTCCTCTTTCCTCGAAATTCTTCTGTACACGGTAGGACGCCCTCGGCTTCGAGGACCGAACCTCCCGAGGCAGTGATCTAGGACACAGTTCTTCGTGGTGGGGCCCGCTTGCCCGCGAACGATGTCCGCCGATGCGCCCTGGCCGGGCTGCTTCCTGCGCGATGTCCGAGGTTTTGTCGGTTCGTTACGGGTCGGTGCTCGGCGTCGTGGAAAGTTCGTGGTTCTCCGTTCGGTTTCGGCGGGTCCGCTCGTCGGTATCGACGTGACCAACAATCGTCGTGAGTCTGCCGCAGCCGTATCGTCTCCGGGTTCGCCGCCGCATCCTGTCCGGCCGTGCGGGGTGATCGCTCGGTTCGGTGATCTGGTCTCCCGTGCCGATGCAGGGGAGGTGGTCAGCCTCGGCGAAGGGTCGACCCCGCTGCTGCATGCACGGTATCTGTCGGATATCACCGGATGCACGGTGTACCTCAAGGTCGAAGGGGCCAATCCAACCGGATCGTTCAAGGATCGGGGGATGACCACAGCGGTCACCGCGGCCAGATCGCGCGGCGACCGGCTGCTACTGTGCGCTTCGACCGGTAATACGGCGGCCTCGGCGGCAGCGTATGCCGCACAGGCCGGCTTGGACTGCGCGGTACTGATCCCCCAAGGGCGTATCGCATCGGGAAAGCTTGCCCAAGCGCACATCCTCGGTGCCCGCATCGTGCAGATCGACGGCAACTTCGACGACTGCCTCACCGTTGCTCGGTCGCTGGCGGAGACATTTCCGACCGTGGGTCTGGTCAACTCGATCAACCCGGACCGTATCGCCGGCCAGAAAAGCGCCGCCTACGAAATTTGCGACACCCTCTCGCAATCGCCGCAGGTCCACATTCTGCCTGTCGGCAACGCCGGCAACATCCACGCCCACTGGCTCGGATACAGCGACTATCTCGGCGCAGGGATCATCGACTCACGGCCACGCATGCTCGGGGTCCAAGCCGCAGGTGCCGCGCCCCTGGTCACCGGATCGGTGGTCGAGAACCCGGACACCATTGCCACCGCCATCCGGATCGGTTCGCCGGCGTCGTGGCAGGCAGCGCTTCGCGTGCAGAGCGAATCGAACGGAATGTTCTGCGCTGCCACCGATGCCGAGATTCTCGACGCGTATCGTCTGGTCGCCCGAGCCGAGGGCATTTTCGTCGAGCCTTCCTCGGCCGCGTCGATCGCAGGGCTTGTGCAAGCAGTGCAGAACGGGTGGATCGAACCGGGATCGCTGGTCGTGTGCTCGGTCACCGGTAACGGGCTCAAGGACCCCGAGGTCGCCCTGTCCAGTATGTCCGAATCCGTCGCTGTGGTCGCCGACCCGGAAGCCGTTGCCTCTGCGCTCACCCTGACTTGAGGCACCCACACCGCCCGCAGCTTCTCGCCCCGTGTGGCTCGAGTCAGCCCCGGATGTGTCGTTTTCCTAGTTCCCGTGCCGGGTCGGGACGTCGTTCGCGCTGTCTACGACCGGATCACCTGCAAGAACCTTGGGCGATGAGCGCTCGTTCGTGCGATAACCCCATGGCAGGGATCCGGCGGTGACCGGGTCGCCGCCTTCCGCGCGTCCCTTCAGGGCCTCGGATTATTCCTGGATCGTACTGTTTCTGCGATCCCGATCACTGCAACGACCGGCGCAGCTCGGCGCAGCAAGTGGCTGCATCGCGTTCGGCGTGTGGGCTGTGTTCATGATGGCCAGCTCCCTGGGCCCGGTCTCACCGGTCGCCGTGTTCGTCCTCGCGGCGGCAGCGTCGAGCACTTTCGTTGCGGCGGGATCCTGGATCGCCCGGCCATGGCCGTCGGAGCGGGTATCGATCGTTTTCGTCGCCGGGGCGGTTCTGATCATCGCTGCATCACTGTTCACTTTCACCGAACCTGCCGCAGCGTCGCCGGGCACGGGATGGTTCGCCTTCATCGGTGTCTACGTCGCGTTCTTTCACGGCGCGCGGTTGTTGATCGTGCACCTGTGCTGGGCTGCGGCTGTCACGGTGGTGCTGTTCGCGTTGTCGCTGTGGACCACCGACATCGACCTCTGGTTCTACATCTCCCGGCTGGTGGTGCAACTCAGTGTGATCGGCGCAGCTCCGATCTTCACCCAGATCGCGGAGGGTGCGCTGCGCCGAGGTGCGCACAATTCCCATCACGATCCATTGACGGGATTGCTCAATCGTCGCGGCTTCCGCGCAGCCGTCGGCGACCGCATGCGGCCGGCTTGTCCGACCGCAGCGAGAGTAGGTATTCAGGCGGTGCTCATGATCGATCTCGATCGATTCAAATCTGTCAACGACACCCACGGGCACGATCACGGTGATCGAGTGCTACGCCGGATCGCTCGCATCGTCACCGAGGCATGTTCGGACTCGGAGCTGGTCGCCAGGATGGGGGGTGAAGAATTCGTGGTGGCCACCAGCCTGCCGGTAGCCACGGCCACCGATCTGGCCGAACGGATACGGCAGAGCATCGATCGGTCGGGCACGGTCACCGCCAGCGTCGGGCTGGCCTCGGCCGCACCCAGCAGGACCGTGCCGGGCGCGTCCGACATCGACGACTTGATCACGCGCGCCGACCAGGCGATGTACCGGGCCAAGAAGTCGGGAGGAAACAGAACAGTCTGCGACGGACCCTGAAGCCGCGCATGCGGCCATGGACGTCCACCACGACGTCTGCCTGCCGACAGGGACCGCTACTGCCGCGGTCATCTGCGCAGCAGACGTGGGTCAGGTCCAGCACATCATTCCTGAGCTGCTCCCGATCGCGGGCGCGCCGCGCGTCGCTCAGCTGACGCGGCGACCATTGTGTGCGGTCTTGGCTATACGTATACGGGTGCACGTGGCGAGCGAAGGGTCCCCGACCATCGACACTGCGTCGCGGCACACCGCATCGACTGCAGCCGCGACGGCTGCCAAGTCGTCGGGAGAGTCTGCGGTGACCTCGAAGTCGAATGTCCGGACTCCGCGGTCGATGATCGCTGTACCTTGTGCAGAGTGGATGTCGGCGCGTTGCGCGAGCACACGCGCCGCACCGGCTGCAACCTGACCGAGGTCGGCGCAGAGTCGACCCTCCGGTCCGCTTCCCTCCAACTGAAGTGTCTTCGCCTTCGGCGCGGCAGTATGCAGGGTGAGCCAACGCAGACCCGACAGAACCAGAACAGCCCCGATCGCTGTTGCCGCCCAGGGCCACCAGGGGGCCTGCGATGCATTCACCATCTGCGGCGCGGTGACCAGCTCCGGCAACCCGCGCAGCGTTTCGATGTTCCATACCGACGCTGCTGCCCACACTGCTGCTCCGGCACCCACCGCGATCAAGACCAGCCCGAGCAGAAAGGTCGCGAGGCGGTCCAGTGCGATCGATGTGCGCGTCATCGGGTTCCTCCGGTGCGGGTGCGGACAGATACTTTCGGTACCGGCGTCAGCGATGTCAGTGCGGTGCGTACCGCATCGGCGACAGCGCCGGGTGTCGCTGCGTCGCCGGTGGTCTCGACCTGGATGGTGACTTTCGTGCGGGTTGCACTCGTGCGCGCGGACAACACCCCGGAGACCGATTCGGCGGTGATCGAGGAAATCCGGGCAATATCGGACGGTTCGATGAACAGTGCTGTGGCCGAATCGATGTCGACTGCCTTCTTGCGCCTGGGAGACAGTGAGGTCAGCACCAGCCACAATCCGATCAGCGCGGCCACGATGCCGGCGGGAATCATCGCGCCTGCGGGGCTCAGACCATCGATCGAGTCGATGGCCGCGCCGGTCCAGGACCGGCCGGAGATCCAGCCGGCGGCGACTACGCCGTCATGGATTCCCACGGCACCGACGCCGATCAGCAGTACTGCGATCAGGGCGCCGGTGTAGGCGGCAGTGGGTACGGCGCGGGGGGTGCGCCCCGGCGCCGGATCGAACACCGCGACGTTGTCGAGGTGCGTGCCCGCTTGGGGGTCGGCTTCGCTATCGGATCTGTCGGTCGACGCGGGGAGAGCAGCGGTGCGCCGCGCGGCGCCGGCGCCGGGGTCGGGGTCAGGGTCAGGGTCGATGAGGTTGTGCCGGGGGCTCATGTCACTCTTTCCACTCTGATATCGCCGTTCACCGTTGGTTCGGTGACCACGACGGCGACGCTGACATCGACGCCGTCGACGGTCAGACCTGCCCAGGTCGACAGCGCGTGGGTGACGTTCGCGCGTACTGCCGCGGTCACAGTAGTGAGCGGCTGCGGCCACTGCACCGCGATGTCGACGGTGGCACGCACGTGGTCACCGGACACGCTCACGTCGACCCGCGGCAGTTCGCGGCCGGTGAGCTTGTCGAGTCCGCCGGCGTGAGTGCGCACTCCTGCGGTGTCGAGGGCGGCGCGGACGGCGAGATGCTGCGCGACCTTGTCCTTGACGGTCAACGTGCCGCGGTTCGATGGCGCTGCCATCTGACGCCCCTGTCCCTCTCGCGACCCCTCCGACGCGAGAGGGCTCGAGGGATGGGCCACGTCAGCCACGGCCGCGGCCTCGTAGGAGTGCACCGAGGTCCAGTTCACCGTCGCGGTGGGCACCGAGTGCATAACCGGCTGCGCCGAGCAGTAGGGCGAGGACGAACCCGACGAATCCGCCGGCCGCAGCGGCGATCGCCAGAAGCAGGCCGGCGAGCAGGCCGACTGTGGAAGTAGTCATGATGGTGATCCTTCGTCGAGTGAAGCAGCGTGGATGGACATTCGGGCCTGATGGGCAGGTGATGATTCGAGCCGGAGGCCTGCAGCAAGCGCCTTGTCAAGGGCTGGTGTCAGGGGCTGTCGATGCGGCGTATACGTAGTTGTCGCACCCTGACGATGGCGCGGATCGGGCCGCAACTGGTGCGGTGCACCGCGGTGGTGGTGACGACACCGGCGCAGTAGACACCACCTCCGTACGCGGCATCGATCTCGGCGAACGCGCGAGCGAGCGCCGTCGCCGATCCCCCGACGTCGGGGTGCAGTGCCTGCGCTGCACTACGTCGGGCGGTGCATCGGTCGCCGTGGGTCAGCCATCTCCCCATATCACCGGCGTCACTGTCCGGGGACGGTAGGGAGCACGCCGGCTCCGTCACGGCCGCTCGCGTGCAGGTCCGCTGTCGACGGGTTCGGCTGTCGACCCCGGTACGACGTCCTCGACCGTGACGTCGACCGTGCCGCCGGTCAGAGCGGACACGACGCTGCGGACACGGACGGCGGTGTCGCGGACCGAGGCGTCGAAGACGATGCTCACGTGCACTTCGGTGACATCACCGACGGTGCGGATCCCCGGCACTCGGCGACCGGGTAGGTAGGTTCCGACCTCCCCGAACATTCCGGGATGCAGGGCTGCGACGCCAGGGACCGCGCGCACCGCTGCAGCGAGCAGGTCGACCTCGTCAGCGCCCGCGGGTTGCTTCGCCGAAGTCACTGCACCCGGGTGATCGTGGACTCGTCACTGTCCTTGTCATCCGACTCGTTGTCGAGGTGTACGTCGTGGACAGCGATGTTGACTTCGGTGACCTCGAGGCCGGTCATCCGCTCGAGTGCTGCGATGACGTTACGACGAATACCGGCGGCGAGGTCGGCAATGGCTACTCCGTACTCGGCGACGATGTCGATGTCGACGGCGGCCTGCTTTTCTCCGACCTCGACCGAGACACCCTGCGAGTGGTTGACCGACGCACCTGGAATGCGGTCACGCAGGACACCGACGACGCGGGATGCGCCCCCGCCGAGGTCGTAGACCCCGTGTACCTCGCGGGTGGCAAGCCCGGCGATCTTGGACACCACCGTGTCGGCAATCGATGTCTTGCCCTGACTGCTCACCAGAGCCGAACTACGCGATGAGCCTGCTTCGTCCGTGGTGACTGCGGGTGCGGTGGGCGTGGTGCTGGTCATCGAAAATGGTCCTTCCGAGGGGAGGCAAGTGGGCGTACATCAGGGAGGACGGATCGAACCTGCCGGACCGGACACCGCCTTGATGTGATCTATATCACGTTTGAGGTCGGGGTCGCGGGTGTAGATCTCTGTGGACGGGCCAGCCGACCTCGGCGCGCCGCACTTGCCTCATACCCACGACGGCGTCGATGGGACAGGAGTGCCGCGATGACACCACGCTCTTCTCTGCCGTCGCTATCTCTCTCCTCCAAGGTCAGTGACCGTGTGTTGGTCGACGCAGCGGTGGCCGGCGACCGCACCGCGTTCGAGACCCTGGTTCTGCGGCACGGCCCTGTGCTGCATCGATATGCGCGGCGCATGCTGCGCGACGAGGGCGCGGTCCACGAGGTCGTACAGGACACGTTCGTCGCGGCATGGCGACAACTGTCCAGCTTCCGAGGCGACTCCGCGGTGCGGACCTGGTTGTTCGCCATCTGCTCGCGCAAGGTGATCGATTCCACCCGCGTCAAACATGCCCAACCTGTCGACGACAAACTGCTCCAGCCCCTCGCCGATCCCCGGGCGGTCGACCCGTTCGAATTCGCCTCCAACGCGCAGTTCGTCGAGGCACTCGAAGCCGCACTCGCCGAGCTTCCTCTGCGTCAGCGTGCATCATGGGTGTTACGGGAAATCGAGGGGCACACTTTTCCGGAAATCGGAGCCGCTCTGGGATTGAGTCCCGATGCTGTGCGGGGCCAGCATCGTCGCGCCCGCGCGATGTTGAGTCAACGACTGATGAGGTGGCGATGAACGACGATCCTGTCGCTGCATTCTGGACAAGAGCCTGCACCGTCCTGCGAGAGCTACCCGAACCTGGGTGGGACCGAATCGCCGGCGCGGTGGTCGACGCCGTTCGCGCCGCCCCGCGCGGAGGCTGGCCGATCGACATGAGCGAGACCGGGGTCAGCGATGACACCTCGGCCCTCGGAACACTCGCGGTCAGCGATCTCGTTCTTCGCGGCGCGATCGCACGTGCAGTGCGTCTCGACGAGATCTGCGTCCCGCGTGTCATAGAGGTGCTCACCGACAATGCTCACCTGCGCACGATAAGGGTCGAACTCACCGCCCGATACGGCAGCGAACTCGACATCCTCGCCGACCGAATCCGCCGCACCGTACTCGATGTCGTCGACGACATCATGGGTACAACTCCGGTCGGCTCCGGAGACGGAAGTAGCTCTACCCGCGGCGGTCCTGCGGTCGATGTCGCAGTCACCGACATCGTGGACGGCAATCCGCTGACGTCGTGACCGGCGGTCAGCCGCCGCCTATTTTCACTTTCTACGATGTACTTCCAGACCGACCATCACTCCCGTGCCATCTGGCGTCGCTTCACCTCCACGCGTGTGCTTTCATCAGGGGCCATGGACAACACCGATGCCACCAGCGCTTCCATCCTGGCCGCCACACCGATCGGTGCCACCGACGACGCCTCCGATATCGCCACGGCTGCCGCCAGAGAGGGCCTGGACCCGGCGCAGCTCGGAGCGATGCTCATCGCGCTCGGTGGATCGATATCCGACGAAGACGATCTGGTCGTGCTCCTGCAGCGCATCGTCGAGGTCGCCGCCGACGCCATCGACGGCGCGGACAGTGCCGGAGTCACCATCGAACTCGGCGGCAGCATCTACACCGCAGTCCACACCGACGATCGCACCCTCGAGGTCGATGCTCGTCAATACGCCGCAGGTGACGGGCCCTGCCTGCACGCTGCCCGCAGCGGCGAGATCGTCTTGGTCGATGTCGATCACTGCGAGCAGCGCTGGCCGGGGTTCGCCGCCGACGCCGCGCGCGAAGGCATCCACTCGTTTCTCGCAGCGCCGCTGCGTACCGCGGACATCACTCTCGGTGCGCTCAACCTCTACGGCCGCGCGCCCGCAGCATTCGACGCACTCGACGCCGACGTCCTCGATGTGCTCACCACCGCCACCGCACGCGCGATCGGTGACTACGCACGCTTCAAGTCCGCATCCGAAGTATCGATCGCTCTGCGCGAAGCAATCGAACATCGTGCGCCCATCGAACAGGCCAAAGGCATGCTCATGGCATTGCACCGCATCGATGCCGACGCCGCGTTCGCGCTCATGCGTTCCCAATCGCAGACTTCGCACCGCAAACTCCGCGACATCGCCCACGACATCATCGACACACTGACCACCACTGCACCGGGATAGTTGCTTCGCACCCGAGATCCGCCGCGCCCGACCCCGATGTCAGTGTCAGTGTCAGTGCCATGCCCCGGCATGTCCGCCGGTGTCGGCTCCAGAGCAGTATCCAACCGCTCATCGGCAGGTACGAGCTGCGGCATTGTCTTCGGCGGCGACACCCCGACCCTGCAATGCTCTCGACCTCGTCGAGCTACAGCCGTCGCTCGCATCCCAGCAAGCGACCACATAATGTGATCTGTATCACTATTGCGTACGGTGTGGGTCGCTCTCGTCGTCACACAACAGGTCGGCTTCGAACGCGATGGCGTCGCGCACCTCCAGATTCGGGGGTGCCCGGGGTCGACCGCGAAGCATACTCCCCACTGGGGGCCGCTTCGCCTGTGTGCGGCGCGCACCGACCGCCCAGCGCACACCGCCCTTCGGTGACAAGTCGCAAAGTCATCACCTGCACGTGTCGCGTCCGAGTTCATCCTCGGTTCTGCGGTTACGCAGGCTCGACGCGTGACCCCTTGCGGTTCGTCACCGTTCACACGATCAGAAAGTACTGGAAACTATGTCCGAAGCACTCAACAACGCTCTGTCGACCATCGCAGAGTTCGTGCCCAAACTGCTGCTGTTCCTGGTGATCCTGGTGATCGGAATCGTCCTCGCCAAGGCCATCGGAAAAGCTCTCTCGGCCATCCTCGAACGCGTCGGATTCGACCGTGCGGTCGAACGCGGCGGAGTGAAGAAAGCACTCGAGAACAGCAAATACGATGCCAGTGACGTCGTCTCGAAGATCATCTACTACGCCTTGGTGCTGTTTGTGTTGCAGTTGGCATTCGGGGTGTTCCCCGCTAATCCGATCAGCGTGCTCCTGAGCCAGATCATCGCGTTCCTCCCGCGCCTGATCGTGGCCATCATCATCATCGTGGTTGCCTCGGCCATCGCAGCCGCAGTACGTGAGCTGATCTCGAACTCCCTCGGCGGACTGTCCTACGGCAAGACCCTCGCCAACATCGCGTCGGTGTTCATCCTCGGTTTCGGTGTCATCGCAGCTCTCAACCAGATCGGTGTCGCCACCACGGTCACCACGCCGATCCTGATCGCCGTCCTGGCCACACTCGGCGGGATTCTCGTCGTCGGTGTCGGCGGCGGACTCGTCCAGCCGATGGCCAAGCGCTGGGAGGGCTACTTGACCAAGGCCGAGGACGAAATGCCCCGGATCAAGGAACAGGCCGCCAACGCGCCCTCTGTAAAGCAGCAGGCCCAGCACGCCAAGAACGAAGCACAGCACCGCTACTGATCGACCGGCATGCACCTCGGTGCGTGGGTAGACATCCACGCACCGAGACCCCGCCGCCACGCGCGCCGTTTCACGTCATGCGGTCAACCTGCCACATCGACGACAAGTCACCGACGGCACGCCGATCTGCGGGCTGCCGGGTCGGCGCGGTGCAGTGTCCGGTCGACGATCGAACGCTCCGGCAGATGCTCGACCCTCCCACCCGCGAACGGACCGATCGCCACGAGCTCGAAATACACCGTTCTCGACTTGTGCAGCGCCGGTTGTGAGGGTGTTACGGACGTCGGCCCGAGTACTACCAGTTGAGTGCATGTCTCGCCGAGACATCGGCGTTGAGCACGGTTGAACTTCGAGTCTCAGCCCAGCCCGCTGGACTTATGCGGTTCGGATGCAGGTTCGGTGGGACTCGTACTGTCCACGATCAGCCTGTGTGCAGCAGTGCAGACCTGGGCTGAATCGACGGTGAAGAAGTAGCTCCATTGATTCGACGACGACGCTGGAGCGTCGGGGTCGAGGGGGCGAGCGACCAGGGCGCAGTAGAACCGTTGGCCGATAACGGCGATGGCACCGATTCTTTCGAAGGTTGAACCAGGTCAGCGTGACGTACCCCGTCGGTGGCGGTGAACAGTGCACGAGGTGCGCCGAGTGCCTTCACATACGGGTGCTTGCGTGCCAGATGCTGCAGCGTTCGCGCCATGTCGGCGGTGCACAAGTCGGGTTCTCGGAATGCGATCACGATCGTCAGAGTTTCGGTGGTGGTCATTGCGAAGTCGAGCAGGTGATCGGAGATGAACGTGAGCAGCGAGATCGACGTCGTGTCGGTGGCGCGATCGTCGAGTATCTCTGTCAACGGTCTCGTCGCAGGAGGGCGTGGCAGCATAGGAAAGGACGACGTCGGGGATGCATCGAGGGGGCGGGCCGCCCGAGGTGAAATCCTTGTCCGTACGCGGCACCCCACGCGATCGCCTTGTCCTTCTGTCTCTCGGTTTCGATTCCTTCGGCGATCAGGGCGACATCGAACCGGCTCGCGTAGGCAAGGACGGCAAGCAAGGTGGCGAGCTTGTCGCCGGGGAGGTCGTCGTCGAGCAGCGATCTGTCGAGTTTGATCACCTCGGGTGCGAGAAGGGGCAGTACCACCATCGAATCGGGGTCGGCACCGACGTCGTCGAGAGCGATGATGATGCCGTCGCGCCGGAGTCGGTCAGCGGACCGGAGCAATCGCGCCGGGTCGGTGAGCAGGGAGCGTTCAGCGAATTCCGCGACGGGCCGAATCTGCGAGCCGCCTGATCGCAACAGTTCGCTGAGGCGGCGGGCCGAAGTCGACGAGTTCTCGGAGGACATTGCGTCGGCTTCTATGTTGACGAACAACGTGCGCGGCGGGTGGTCGGCGGGGGTGAACTGTGCCGCTGCAGCAACTGCTGAGGCTATGCATCTACGGTCCAACTCCTCGGCCATTCCCATCGTGCGGGCGATGTCGAAGATCTGTTCCGGCGACGTGTCGGGGAAGGCCGGCCACCTGGTCAGTGCCTCGTGGGCAACCACCAGCCCGGTCCTCGAGTCGACGATCGGCTGAAAAACTGAGCTCAGTGAGCCGAAACGCTCATCGAAGTCACCGTCGACGCCCAACTTTCACCCCATGTTCTCGATCCCCGTACTGCACGTGCACAGAAACTGTCGTTGCCTGTGTCGAGGCACGCAGGGCGTTGTCTGCTTACGGACTTTGCCGGCTCTTCCCAGATGAGGGTGTAGGTCGGCCGGGCGCGTCGGTCCGCAGATAGACGTCGAGGTCTCCCGACGATGGAGGTTCCTACGCCATCCATCCGAAAGACCTCGACGTGTCCGACGCTACCCCGCCGGCCGGCTTCGGCCGCCCTGACCTGACCGCCTTCGCGGCTCATCCCAATCGACCCTGATCGGGTCTGCTGACCCCCTCGACGAGAACGCAGCGACATCACAGCCACCCAACCCCGACCGCCCGGGAAGCCGGGGCACGTCACATGGCCTGTGCTGCGGGCGTGTCGAGTGGGTCGTCCAGGGGCGACGCAGGAGCGTCGACGCGACGTGCTGAGAGGTGGTTCCAACCGAGCGCTAGGACACCGGCTACAGGCATGGCGATAGGTCAGGAACGGCGTCGCTCCCTGCGCAGGAGGGAGCGCAGAGTCTCGGCGTTCGCGTAGCCGACCCGTAGCGCGATCTCGGCGGAGGTGAGGTCCGTGGTTGCTGAGAGGTGCCGCGCTCGTTCGATGCGAAGCCGTTGGACGAAGCCGAGCGGAGTGAGGTTGAGCGCCGCACGGACTCGTCGTTCGAGGGTGCGCCGGCTGATGCCGAGCGACTGCGCGACGAAGGCGACGTTGAACGGTTCGTCCAGGCGGGCGCGCACGAAGCGTTCGAACTCGACGACGATCGGGTCCTCGTGCCGGAGATGTTCGTAGGCGACGAAGGCCGCCTGCGACGGACGCTCGTCGATGATGAGGAGCTTGGCGACATGTTGGGCCAGGTCGGGGCTGATCGATCGCACGAGTGAGAGCGCGAGGTCGATGTGGGCGAACGCGGCGCCGGCGGTGACGAGGTTCCCGTCGACCACGACCATGGTGTCGAGATCGAGGGCGACGGTCGGATAGCGCTTCAGGAACTCCGGCCCCAGGAACCAGCTGGTCGTCGCCCGCCGATGATGCATCCGTCCAGTCTCGGCGACGGCGAACACGCCGGTGCACGCCGCGGCGATCCGGGTGGTCGCGTCGTCGAGGCGCCCGAGTGAGGCGATGACCGAACGTGCATCTCGGCTCTGGAGGGCGTCGTTGGTAGCGGCGGCCGTGAGGGTTCCAAGCGCAGGGACGACGACCACGTCGAACTCTCCGGACTCCGACAGCGGGTGGTCTACCGACAGGGTCATCGATGCCGTCGTGGTCACTCGCCGTTTCGGTCCGAGGATGGCGAGTTCGATCGGGTCGATCCGCGGGTCGACATCGCCGCGGGCTCCGTCGGCCACCCGCACGATGTCGATGACCGACGCGACAGCCGAACCGAAGCAGCCGTCGATCGCGATCAGTCCGATACGCATGGCGCGAACAATAGCAATACTGTCGTATACGCCACTCCCCACCGGCCCTCGCTCGTCGTACGCTGAACTCGCCCCACGAAGAACCCCGACTTCAAGGAGAACCCCTCATGTCCACACCCGCATCACTTCCGTATGCCTTCGTCGCCAAGATCGTCGCGGCCGATGGACAGCACGACGCGCTCGCCGATCTGCTCGCCGGCGCTGTCGCACTCGCCAACGAAGAAGTAGGAACGATTGTCTGGTTCGCGGCTAGGACCCACGCCGACACCTTCTGGATCTTCGATGCATTCCCCGACGAGGCCGCTCGCGACGCCCACGCCAACGGCGCCATCGTCGCAGCCCTGATGGCCAACCAGCACCTCCTCGGCGCAGCACCCGAGATCCTGGCGGCCGACGTCCTCGCGTCCAAGCTCCCGTAGTCCGCCAACGCACGAGACGATCGCGCCCCGCCGAGCCGTCGGGCCCGACCGCCTCGACACCCGCACCACGTTGACGATCCCCGACGGGCCGATCACGAGGAGGCCAGGCAACACCAGGCGCAAGCCTGGAGCGGCACTGTTTCACCGGTGGTCATCGAGAGAGCCAGCGCGGTTCCATGGCAGCGCAACTGTGTCAACTTGCCCTCCGTCCCGCGAGGCGTGTCGACTAGTCTTCAGTAACGTGAAGCAGTCTGATATCCCTCCCGGCCGTCGGACATGATCGGCGTTGCTTTGTCGTCGACAGTCACCCGAAAGATGCGGAGCATCAGCAATGTCAGAGCACAGCGTGTTCGACCCCTCCGAGCGTGAACAGGACTCGGTTGTCCGTGCTCTGCTCGATGATCCCCACGTCGATGTCGTCGACACGACAGACGAACAGCTGGCCTCGCTTCGTCGGTTGCTTCCAACGACGGCCGGTGATTCCGAGGAGATGCGGTGGGTGCATTACCCGTGGCGGCGCACAGTGGTTCGCGTCCTCGGTCCACGCGGCTTCGATCAGCTACGGCTGGACCGCAACAGAAACAAGATCACCTCCGAGGAACAAGCTCGCTTCAGAGACCTACGGGTGGGAGTGGTCGGGTTGAGCGTCGGCCACGCCGTCGCTCACACCCTTGCGCTGGAAGGACTGTGCGGCGAGTTGCGTCTGGCCGACTTCGACGAGCTCGATCTCTCGAACCTCAACCGAGTCCCGTCCTCGGTGTTCGACTTGGGCGTGAACAAGGCGGTCGTCGCGGCCCGACGGATCGCCGAGCTCGACCCGTACCTGAGGGTGCAGGTGTTCCCGGACGGTGTGAATGCTGCGACGCTCGATGGCTTTCTGGACGGGCTCGATCTCGTGGTGGAGGAATGCGACTCGATCGACACCAAGCTGCTGGTCCGCCAACACGCCCGCGCCCGAGGCATCCCCGTGGTGATGGAGACCAGCGATGGCGGCGTCCTCGATGTCGAACGCTTCGATCTCGAACCCGACAGACCGGTGTTCCACGGACTGCTCGGCGAGATGGAAACCGCGGATGTGGCCGACATGACCGTCGAGCAGAAGAGCACGATCGCAGCGACGTTGCTCGAGCCGACCAAACTGACCCCGAGAATGATTGCGTCGGTGCCGGAAATCGGGCGCACGCTCTCGACCTGGCCGCAGCTCGGCGGAGACGTCGCGCTCGGTGGTGCCGCTGTGACCGCCGCTGTGAGGGCATTCGGCCGCGGTGAACCGCTCCCGTCCGGTCGACGGCGAATCGACCTGGATTCGTTGGTGCGCACCGGAGTCGATCCGACGGTTGGACCGGCAGGGGGATGAACGGGCACGCCACGACAACAAGGGCCGCCAAACATTCTGTGCCGGGATCGCGCCCAACACTGATTCGAGGAATCATCGGATGAACGTGATCGACAAGTCGTCTCGTCGGCATCCAAACCCGTGGCGGTCACGGCTCGATACCCGTACTACCGCGGTCATTGTCAGCGCTACCGGCGCTGTACCGCTGTTGGCCATTGCCCTGTTGTCTCCGACGTTTTTGCGGCCGAATGCGCTTCCGGTTCTCATCGTGGTGCTGACGTTCACCGCGGTAACCGTGCTCTTCGCTGCCAAGGTGGGGCGGTTGAGCGAACGTCAGTTCGCGGTCCTGGGTTTCGGGGGTATGACCGGAGTCGCTATCAGCGCCTACCTGGTCGCGGATCCGTCCGGGACGCGCGCGGTCACCTCGATGCTGGCGATCGTTCCGGCTATCGCTGCGTCGAGTTCACCGCCGCGGGTCACCGCGCGCCTGTCTGCGGCCTCGGTGGTCATGGTCACGGCATTGTCGGTGGTCAGTGTGGGTTCCTCCGGTTGGGCGGTGACCGCCGTTGCGATCGGTGCCGCCGCGACCACGGTGCTGGTGCCGGTTGCGCTCATCGGCGGCCTGCGCCGAACCCTGACGTTGGTGAACGAAAAACTGCAACGGTTGGCCGACACGGACCCGTTGACCGGTCTTCTCAATCGCCGTGGATTGCTTTCGAGTGCACAGGTTCTCGTGCACCAGGCGTGCGAGCGGAAAGAACTACTGGCTGCTTTCGTCGTCGATGTCGACCATTTCAAGACCGTCAACGACACCGACGGTCATACAGCCGGGGATCGAACGCTCGCTGCAGTCGCAGACACTCTGGCGTGCGCTGTGCACGCAGCGGTCGGCGAAAACGATGCGATCGTCGCTCGAACCGGTGGCGAGGAGTTCCTGATTCTCGCCCCGCACCGAGACGGCCGCGAACTCACTGAGCGGATACTCGATCGAGTCCGGTCCGACTGCAGGGTGACCGTGAGCATCGGAACGTTGACGCTCGACGTCCGGCCCATCGCACCCGGTGACCCGGCGTTACCCTCCGCAGACGTTGCTTCGAGCGAATCGGGCGGTCTCGATCACGTGCTCGACGCCGCCGTCCGCGCCGCCGACGCCGCGCTCTACCGCGCCAAAGCCGACGGACGAGATCGCGCGTACCACGCGGGCACACTCACGATCACATGGTCGGGCAGCCCCAGGTCCGGTCAGATGAGAACGAGCCGCCCCGAACTCTCGACCAGCCGTCACGCCGCCGACGGGACGCGCTGAGCGTTTCCACACAATGAGCGGGCCTCGCGGACCATCGACTCCCACACCTCGGGTCTCGCGCTGCGGGCCAGCGTGTGCATGTCCCACCACATCATGACGGTCCGGTATTGCTCGCTCGGGTACGCCGCGGCCGGGATGGCGTGGTCGATCCGCCCGCCGGAGCTTTCCCACAGGCGCAGGACGTGATCGGCCGCGCTGGCGAACAGGTACCGGCTGCCGGTCAGTTCGAGCGTCGGCAATGCTGTCCGAGCCAGCACATTCGACACCGTCCGCCCTGCGGCACCCGCATCGACCCACGCGCTTTTCATTTCTACGATCCCGTGGGGGATCCGGGCGTGCAACAGTTCGGTGACCAGAGGCAGTCCAGGCGAGTCCTGCCATTCGGTGAACACGTGGGACTGCTCGATCATCGTGTAGGGGCCTTGTGCCCTGACTCCGCCGAGCATCTGTCCTGCCCTGTCGAGCACCACGTAGAACAGGGTTGTCGTGGCGCCGGAGGCGACTTCGTCCAGATCGAGCGCAGCGGTGACACCATGGCGTGAGTACGATTCCCACGCTCCTTCGACATAGCGGGACCACAGTTCCGGGGATCCCGATGGTGTCGCGGCCGTCAATGTCATGGTTCCACCGGCGCAGCGCGTCGACCGGGAACCGACGTCGAGCCCGTGACCGACGGGACGGACGAGCCTGTCTGTCTGTGTGCTCTGTCGGCTGGCCGACGAGTTGCGCGTAGCGTGCCGATCGGCTGCGGACTCGATGGCATCGGCCGAGTGCGAGCTCGAAAGTATGGGAATCGTCATCGATGAGGCTCCTGAGGGGGTGGTGCCCGATAACCCTTCTGGGGCATGTCGAGCGAGTAGTCGGTGTGGAACAGCTAACACAGCTATTGTGCAACAAACAAGCCTACGGACCGGAGGAATGCTTCAAAACATCCTTTCAGTCTGTTAACGGCGGCTCAAATGTGTTATGTCACTGAATTGAGCGCGTGGAAGTCGCACAGTTCATGATTCATCACATCACCTGGTTGCGTGGAGCCGGTTTTCAGCGAGGATGTGTCGGTCAACGACTTCGGTTCGCTCCGGATGTCGCTCAGGCACAGGTCGTCCTACGGCGGAGCGAGACTACGGTTTCTTCGCCGCACACGAAGGGCTGCGGGCTAATCCGCACCCATCGGGAACACGATCGTTGTCGAGTTCTTGCGCTGCTCTCGCTCTCGCCATCCAGCGGGTGTGTCTGGTTCTCTGCGTGCCCGATACGTGACGAACTTTGTTTGAATTCATCCATGGTTGCTGCAGGAAGTAACACAAATTCTGGACCCGCTATTGGTGATGAGGTCCAGCTCCGGAGGGGCGGGGAAGTGGTGTCGGGGATCGTCGTCGAGGACTACTCCGATCAACTTGTCTCCGGTCCCGCGTTGGGTCGCGACTGGGCGCACCCGCATCGATGGGCTGTCGCGTTGAACTCGGGAGAACTCGCCTTCGTCGACGACGGTGATTTGCTGACCGAGATCGACGGAAAGAAACGGTGAGCGGTGGCGCCCGAGCAGCAATGTGATCGTTGGTTGCGTTTGCCGTGTTGTGGGAGCCGTTCGGGGGAGCGTCGGCATCGGATGTATTCGTCGAGTTCGGACTCGGGGTGGGTGAGTATCGCTGCCCGGTTGAGGGAACTGACTGGACGCACATGATCGAGATTGCCTCGACCCGGCGTTACGGGATCGGTTGGTCGAGTATTCGCGACGCCGGGATGAGCGCGCGCCGCGTCGGCGAATAGTGAAGAAAAAGCAAGCGTCACCACTGTTTCGGTACCAATGGGTGGCGGATACGGACGACGAGAGGTCTGTGCGCTCCCGGTAGGTTCAGTATGCGGCGTGTCGGTTCCGTCGTCGCGGCGGTACGACGGAACCGACACACCACAACCCCGACAGCAATCGCACGAGGCTGTGCGGGATCTTGTGCAACGACCGACCAGCGTGCCTCTACCCTCTCACTCAGCTGGGTTCCAGCAGAGAGTTGTTCGCTACTCGACGACATCGGTCAACTCTCCCGCCGCGTCCGGGTCGAGGAACTCGAGAAGATCGTTCAGCATTTTCTCAGCGCGGCTTTCGACGTCGGCGAAGACGGACTCGATGTCGCAGAGCAAGTCGTGGGCTTGTCTGCGTGCGAGTGTTCCGCGTTCGTAGTAGCCAGAGTCGAACGAGGTCGTCGTCGATGCGGGTTCCGGTGCTAGACCCGGTTCGGGGCGCTGAGCCCGAGTTCGATGGCGTGGGTGGGTAGGCGCTCGCCCGTTCAGGTGCATACGCACGATGTCGGCCACCGCACGCGGGGTGAGCGGGGCTTCAATCAGCGGGGTGTGGCCCCACCGGTCGATCGGAGTGAGCAGTAGCTGTTCGCTGGCCGGATTGAAATGCCGGTCGCATCCGGTGAGTTCGGTAACGCCTACCTCCTCGATGGCATCAGCGAGCATGCCGTTGCTCGGGTACCGCTCGTAGTGCCCGAGTACCTCGCACCAACGTCGATACACACTCTCCGGGGATACACCCGATCTCACCAATCTGGGCGAGGTGACGGCGTGAGCGCCGTTGGCTGTCTCGACGTGTAGAGCATCTGCCTGCAGATCTACAGTGACATCGCACATCCGCACCGCCGCGATCTGCGTAGACGGCAGACCCGTCGAAGCCAACACAAGCATCAGGGTGTCTCGTCGCGCGAACAACGCTGTCGGCCAACCCGATTCCGGGAGACGCCCGATGATGCCGCCGATGAGGGTAGTGAGATCGTGCAGTCGTTCTGCGCGGGCCACGTCGAGGGCAGCCCGGACGGTCTCTGCGCGTCCCGGTGGGGGTAGGTCGTGGCGGTAGTGGGCAGCGTCGATGACCGCGATCCGGCGGCGTTGCGTCCCTGGCGCTGCAGGATGCGCTCGTAGGAACCAAGCAAGCGATTCCGGCGAAGTCGGCAAAACCGGCTGGTCGAGAGCGGCGCACCAGTCCTCGAAAATTGACCAGGTGTGCCGATCCCGCTCCGCCACAGACGCTTTCACGCTACGTGCCGCATGCACCGAATCAGGATTGGCGACGACGGCTGCAGATGTCGCCCCCGACTCCGGTCGGCTCGCCGGCGCACGTGACCCCCGATCTTCGCGTGTGCTCACAATCCGAGGTCAGTGACGCCGTTGCCGACCAGCGGTGCGTTCTCGCGGGCGTAGATTTCGACCATGCCGGGTGTGGCGTGCCCGGTTTGCCGCATGATCGCATGCGCGTCCGCGCCGTTGCGGAAGGCTTGGGTGACGAATCCTGCCCGCAGGGAATGCCCGCCGAGCTGGGCGACAGTGTCGGGGTCGTAGCCGGCGTGAGCGGCGCGGCGGCGGATCGCGGCATGTACCGCCGCCCCGGATAGGGCTGTGTCGGAGAGGTTGCCGTTCTTGCGGATGGACCGGAACAGCGGCGAAGGTTTGTCGGCGGTGGGCAGGGTGCCGCGGCAGATATGGGAATCGAATTGTGCTGCGCGGGTGAGTAACCGAATGATGGCGACTCTGCCGCCGGTGTCGAACGCGGCGACGATCTGCAGCCATCGCACCCACGCGCAGACCGGGCAGGATTCGTGCCGGTCGGTGAACGGTAGTGCTTTCACTGCTCCGGTGCCGTCTTGGTCGGTCTTGGACTTGCGGATCCGTACGTGTGCGCCGTCGAGGCGGTCGCGGCGGACATCGCGACATTCCAACGCGACGAGTTCGCTACGACGAAATGCGCCGGTGTAGCCCATCAGGAGCAGCGCGGTGTCGCGGCGTTCGAGCACTTCCGCCGCCCACCCGACAGAACTGCGACGTGCGTGGTCGACGATCGTGGTGATGTCGGAGGTCAGCAGCGGCGCGCGCGGGTTGCGGGGCCGCTCCCCCGCAGACGCGTAGTCCCGCCGGATACCTGAGAGGGTGGCGCGCACCATCTCGTGGCCGCATGGGTTGTCGTGGCCGGCCCCGCGATGTCGGTCGGCGATCGCCGCGACCCATTTGCCCAGTGTCGACGGTGCGTAGGCTCGCGTCCCGTCCGTAGTGAGTGTGTCCGCCGCGGCGACGAGGTAGGCCGCCACCGTCGCGGGATGCGCCGGCAACGAGATATACCCGGTGGCGGTGCACCAGGTTTCGAAGCGTCGCCACGCCGAGGTGTAGGCCCGCCGGGTGCCGGCGGAGCGAGACGCTGCCATCGAGCGCTCGATCCGAGCGGCAACATCCGGCGGTAGATCAGGAAACACCGCCGCACCACCCCCGACACGACAGCCGGAACCGTGTTCGAGCCGTCCGCGAGCTGGTGTTCTGACATGGGCAGGACTGTAGCGGGCACCTCGGACACACTTTTTAAATCGAGAACACGGTGAGCAGGCGTTTCGCACGAGATGGTGCGGGAAGGAAAATTCTCGTCGGTTACCGCACACAAATCGTGGGTGACTACAGGGGCGATCGATTTCCGCCTGAAAGCCACCGTAAAGAAACGTGTGGAGATCACGCGCGCTTTCAGTCCCAGTCCAGCCGGATGCCGAGTTCGACGAAGGCAGAGGCCAATTCATCGACGTCGTCTTCGGTGCGGCACCCCGTTCGAGCGAATCCGAACAGAGATCGGGCGGCGTCGCTGTCGACGCGGGCGGCGGCGACAGCGGCATCGATCGCCGCAATCACACCGTCCCAAGCGCTGCGGGCCGGTACCGGACTGCGAGACCTCGTCGGAGCGGTCCCCGGATCGACCGGCTCGTGCGAACGTGGGCGCAGTAGAGCCGCATCAGCACCACCTGCGAATATCTCGTCGTTCTCGACCGCGATCATCGCGGTTGCGGCAGCGAGCATGACTGTCGACTGCTCGTTCCACCTCAGGTCCTCGAACGGAACCCACGCGGTCCGGAGAGGTCGAGAACAGCCGGTGGACTTCCAGATCGCGCTCAGTGGCTTCGCCCACCATCCAGTGCGGACCAGCGGTGTGGACACTTCGTCGACGACGGTGCGCAGCAGCCTGAACCACACTGCTGCATGAACACGGCCTCCGCCGAGCTCGACCGACCCGCTCGTCAACGCGGTGACGCTGCGTCTGTCGATTTCTGCGACGGCCGCCACGACCGGTATCGGTGATGCGTGTTCGTCCGCGCCGGGCGGTGTCCTGTCCCAGAAAACCAGTCTGCCGGGCACCACAGCGCAGAATTCCAACCGGCAGAGGTGCTTCGTGCAACTGGTCAGTATCGGGTATTGGTGAGCCATCATGACCGCGATATCGGTGTCTGTGTCGAGGTCGTCGATACACAGGGGGCATGCCCGCGTAGTCAGCGTGCTCACCCAGGGAAGCCATGTGCCGGCAGGCGGTGTGCGTCGACGTCGATCTGCCATCGCCAGACCCGCCGGTAGTAGGACAGAGAACTGGTGGACGTAGGTGTCGAAGTCGCATTCGGTGAGGTCGATGCTGTCGAGGAGCCAGGGCGTGCAGCCCGCCAACGTCATCTCACGCAGCCGTTCCGCAGTAGAGGTGCTCCTCTGGGCGAGCGCGTTCAATATCGGCTCGGGTGTGTAGCGGTCCAGGTTCACGCCCGAAGTCTCGAGGCCGAGCCCGTCGAGGAGGTCCGCGGCGGTGATCGACGAATACTGTTCGCTGGTCCGGGCCAGCCACGACGTCAGAGTCTCACCAAGTAGTGGTTGCGGGTGCAGTGGCCACCGCGGATGCGCGCTGTGGTCGAGCGCCGTGTGCGCTGCAGGGGCATCGGCTGGTGTCATGCCAGGTGCCGTTCGAAGTGGCGGCGGCGTTCGGTGGGCCCGGAGTAGGCGGTTTGGGTCAACACCTGTGAGGTGATCGATTCCTCTCCGGCTTCTATTGCGGTCACTGCGGCCGCGGTCAACAGCGTGGCCAGTTCGCCGATGGTGCCCTCACACCGGGTGAGGAGGTAATCGGTCATCTCCGTCGATGTCAGGTGAGAGGGCGCACGCAACGGGAAGCTGGCGGTGAAGCTCGCCAGCAGGGAGCGGGTGTCGGTGTCGTTGGTCCAGATCGGCAGCGTCATGGGGTGAAAACGGTTTTCCAACTGTGCATCACTGCGGATCGCGAGGTACGCCTCTCGGGTACCGACTCCGACGAGAGGGATCCGTAGTTCGTTGCCCAGAAACCTCAACAGGTTCAGAAATTCTCGGCGCACGTTGTCGCGGCCGGCGAGAACATTGTGGAGCTCGTCGATGATCAGCATACGAACCCCGATTGCTCGCAGCAGCGTGACTGCTTGCTGTTCGAGTTCGTGAACGCGGCTCCGTGGCCGGGTCGGCGTTCCGAGGGCAGCGAGCATCGCGAGGTAGAACCGTGTGGGTGCCGGGTCAGGGGGCATCTGCATACACAACACCGGTATGTGCTCACGGTCGGGCAAGCTGACAGCGGGGTGCGCACGCCGGAACTTCTCGATGATCATCGACTTGCCGTTGTTCGTCTGTCCGATCAGTAGCAGGTTCGGCATTCGTTGCCGATCCGGCCATACCAGCAACGTCTCGAGGTGCTCGATCACCGACCGTGCACGCGGATACCCGATCCACCGTTCCGTACGAATGTGCCTGATGCGTTGCGCTGCAGGAAGACCCGCTATCGATCTGACCGAACTTCGCAGGTGGGTCAGATCCGCACTACCGGGGTCGATGTCCTGGCAGCTGCGGTCGTCGCCGTCTCCTGCGGGAGTGATTCGGGGGTCGTTGTTCACCGTTTCACCATTCTTCGATGTCGTCGAAGATCGGAACCGACACGTCGTCGGTGCCTGGGCCGAGCTCGGGCGGGCCCATCGCGTTCGGTGATGTCACGACGCTGCTCAGGTGCGCACGACGACTGCGGTTACGTCGAGCCCGTCTGGTGTCCTTCTGCGCCGATGTAGCGATCTCTCGCATCTTGTCGATCATCGAGAACAAGGCGTGTTCGTCGATATGTGCTCGGCCGTGTTCGCGCAGTCGTGTCACTGCTGCGCGATGCTCCCACAAGGTCACCGCTGGATGTGACATCGTCCGGTACGGCACCTCGATGTATCCGCCGCCGCTGTCGGGGTCCAGGACCCACACCCTGCTCAAATCTCGTGGGTCCCGCCGGATCGCAAACTGGCCCAAGGTCTCTCGTCGGGCGATCCACGGTTTCAGAGCGTTCGAGAAGTACTGGATGTGGTCGATGACGAACCCCGTCCGGGTCAGGCGACGGCGGATGACGGGAAGGAAGTCCACCAGGAATGTGGTCTCGTCAACCACCGTCGACGTCGACAAAGCGGTGCCGGTGCTGCTGGTCCACTGTGCAGCCGGACTCTGCCGCAGGCTGGCGTGCACCTCTGCGTGATACGCCGCGACCGCCAGGATCAGCCAGCGTTCCAGTTCTCGTAACGTCAACGCCGCCTTACTATCCGAGTCGTAGCTGCCCCGCTGGGTTGGGTTCGAGAATGTGGTTCCGGGGAGTTCGTGAACCTGAGTCATGACGGTGCCGATGATGCGTTCGACGATCCCGCCGTAATGCGGCCTGCCGGGTGGGCGGTAGCCGAGGTCGATTCCGTGTTGCTCGCAACCGCGTTGTAACGCTTCGCTTTTGAATTCGGAGGCGTTGTCGACGTACAGGCGGTGCGGCTTTCCGGCCATCGGCCATCGCACATCCGCACCGAGGCCCAGAGAGTCGATCCATACGCTTTTGTCCGAGCACACCCGGCCCAGACATAGCCCGACCGACACTGCGGACGGAGGATCGAGTGTCACCACGAAGCCTGGCACGCAGCGGCTGAAGACATCGATGGCAATCGTGAGGTAAGGACGTCCGATCGGTGCCCGGTCGTATTCGTCGACGATCATCAGATCAACCACGGTGTGATCGATCTGGACTTGCTGGAGAACGGCCGCCACCGGCGGCGGGACATCGCCCGCGGATTGCCGCGACCTGGCGGCGTCCGGTCCGCCACGTGAGCGTGCGACACGGCCTGGGTGCATTGCTGCGATCCGGGCATTGACTGTGTTGCGGGCTGGGATCGGGAGTCCGGCGCGGTGACAGGCCAGCGCGATACGCCGATGCAGTGCAGCGACACTGAGCTTTTGGCGAGCCAGGAATTCACGGTTGATGTGCTCGGTGATCACGTCTTCCACCTCGACCGGCACACGGGAGCGTCCACGTCCGCCTGCGGGCACGGAGACCAGCAGATCGGTAACCACCCCTTCCCCATTCCGGAGCCGGGACAACAGCACGTACACACGCCGGGCCGAGACCCCCAACTGTTCTGCTGCATCCTCGACCGCTGCGGCACCGACCGAGCCTCGATCCAACAGCCCGCTGAGCACCGCAAACCGCGACCGTGCCTGCTCCCACTGCTCGGCCGACGCGGTCAGCACACCCGCCTCTACGACGTCGAACTTGTCCGCATCCATCGCAGCCTCCGAACACCTAACCCAGGTGACCGATTGTGAAGCCCACTCCTGCACTCAGAATGTCAGAAGACGACTGCAATCAGAGGTGAAACCCCAGGAATTTATGACGCCCACTTCTGAAACTGACAGGGGTACGCGAGGGTGTCGACGGCCGAGCAGAGCGTCGACGCGCAGAGGAACGCTCTGAGCGCCGCTGGGTGTTCGCGAGTATGGGTGGAGACGGCGAGCGGTGCGACGACGTCGCGGCCTGAGTTGTCGAATCTGGTCTCGCATCTGCGGTCCGGGGACACTCTCGTGGTGTGGCGACTCGATCGACTTGGACGATCACTGCCCCACCTGCTGCAGACGGTCGAGGATCTCGAATCCGATGGTGTGGGTTTTCGGTCGTTGACGGAGTCGATCGACACGACAACCTCTGGTGGGAAGTTGATCTACTCGATTTTCGGGGCGCTGGCTGAGTTCGAGCGCAACTTGATTCGGGAGCGCACTCAGCTCGGGTTGGCGTCCGCCCGTGCGCAGGGCAGGTTGGGTGGACGGCCGCGCTCGATGTCAGACGCGAAGATCAAGCAAGCCAAGCGAATGCGTGACGGCGGTATGTCACTGGCCGATATCCGAGACGTCGTGGGTGTCTCGCGGTCGACGCTGTACCGATATCTGAAATAGCGCGCTTCGCCATCAGCTGTTGAGACCGAAATTCTAGTCGTCGACAAAGCAAATTGTCACATAACCGCAGTGCGGGAGGGCAATCTATTCAATTTTTGAGACTATCTCACATGCCGCTTACTATCGGACTTGTTTTCCAAGAAAATTCTTTGCCTTCTTGAGTAGACCAGAACTCCGGACTTTTCTTGTATCCGATGTTAACTCTCCGAGCTATCACGAAAGCCCCCGCAACGGTGAATCCCGCAGATCTCAGAGCGGCAGCGGCACTATTAATACGTGCACCCGTGGTGTACACATCATCAATCAAGTACACCCTGCTGTGTTGACTTTTCGATGCTACGAATGCATCGGTGGATGGCTTGTTGTAATCAAGCTGACCGGTCCCACGTTCGAGGAGGGCTTCCACCGGAACCTCTAGTTGAAGTTCGCCCAGCACTGCCTGCAGCGGGTGCGGTCTGGGCCGACTGGTCGAAGGTACGAACGAAATTACGTCGATTGGCTCGCGGCTCTGGATGCGCGCACCGTGCTCATGAAGAAAGCGCGCGATCAACGCCTGTACGACAGGCACATATTCTTCGATGTACGGTTCACTTCCATCTGTTCTGCCTTTGTACTGCGTCAGTAGATCTCGTAGATGAGAGGGTTTTTTGTAGAGCGAGATCATGTCCAAGCGCAATGACGGAGATCCGAGCCTCTGCCGGTTCTGCACACAGTTCCAGCAGTCGCTGGACAGTCGGTCGGTGTAGGTTCTGCAGCGGCCACACGTGTAATCCTGGTCGTCAACCGGTGGCGCAACGAGGTCCGTCGTGGCCGCATCCGATAATTCCAAGAGCCGACTATCGAGGTCCTTGATCATTCGTTGCTCGCAGCGTCGAGCACGGAGAACACGTCGTTCGCGCTCTGAATGAAGCTGGCGCGGCCGCTTTCCGACAATTGTCGAGCCCACGGTTGTTTGTCGAGGCTCGGCTTCCACATCAGAACAGTTCGGCCGTATCCCATTGCCTGTCTGATCTCATGGTTGCTGCCGCTACGCTCCTCGCCTGCCATCACGACACTTACGTCGCTGAGACCGGCAATCACGTTGTTACGTTGAAGGAACGAAGACCGTGTTCGCGGGGCACTCGGCGCGAACTGCGACACGAGGCTACCGGTGTGCCGTATTCGTTCAGCGAGCTGTTCGTTCTGCGCTGGATAGACCTGCCTAATACCCGTTCCAAGGACTGCGATCGTGTGACCGTTAGCCGCCAAGGCACCTTCATGCGCGGCAGCATCGACCCCCAGCGCTAAGCCCGAGACAACGCTGACGCCTGCCCTCGCCAGATCCGCACCAAGCTGGTGCGCAGCCGTGAGCGTCTCGTCGCTGGTCTTACGGCTTCCAATGATTGCAACGGTACGGTGCGAGCGGTCGCGTTCTATGGGAGTTGCCGTTGCGAACAATACAGGCGGGGCGTCCCAGCACTGGAGCAATCGGTAAGGGTACGCGGACTCGCCCGACAGGTCCGCCGCGAGTACCGGCGTTGCGACGCCGTCTGCGACCAACTGATCAAGGCATTTATGCCAATGTTCCACGCGTGCTTGATCGATACCTTCAAGCAAATATTTCAAGAGGTCCGAGTTGTCGGCGTGACTTTCTCGGTCCACAAGCGATCGGAACTGGTCAGGATCCCGCAAGATGCCGGTGAGGTCGCTGGGTTGGGCTGGCAAAATTTCCATCGCCGCCATAACGACTGCCGTGTGGCGTATACGTGGGTCCGAGGTCATGCTCACTACTCTACGAACCCGCTCCGACATTCCTCTTAAGTTTAGTGCCGTCACCCTCGTACATGGCTTGCAACAGCAGCCGCTTGGCGGCGCGCGCTGCTGTAGTCGGGTCGGGTGAAGCGAGCAACTCCCACGTGCGCGGGTCGGTCGGCCGGCTGCCGATATCGGGAGGATCCGACCTGTGGTCGTTCCAGTACCGTTCAGCCGCACCCCCCGATCCTGCGATAGGTATGACGGCGACCCGTCGATGAGCGGCCCATTCGATTTCTTCGGCGGTTTTACTTCCACCGCATATCGCAAGCAAAGCCCTACTCTGGTCGAGGACGGCGGCGACAAGTTGCTCACGCTCAAGGTCGGAGTAGATCGACGTTCCAACCCTCTCCTCAAGGGTGACCGGCGGTTGATTCTTTCCGCGGAAGTGGATGACCAACGAATCTGGCTCATAGGTCTCTTCGTCTCGTCGCAATCGAGCTGTATCGCGGGAAACACACCAGCCTGCGCGTCCACCAAGGCTGGCTATTGTCCATGCAGTCTCGTCTGCGAGCTGCGTTGCGACTGCGGCGCACCAGGAGCCGACGACCTCATCTTCCTCTTCGGGCGTCGGATTCGGCAGGTTGGCGCTCCCCGCGACGAAGACCTGGGGCGGCCGAGTGCGGAGTACCAGGGCGGCAAGCAAGGTGGGAATCTCGTTATGGTCATCGATCTGGCAAATCGTCACACCGCTCGCTTCGAGATCTGCGGCACGAAGTTCGTAAAGCCGCAAGTCGCTCGGGTCGGTCGGAGGCTTCATGATGGCCACGTGGCGGTCACCGGTTGCTGTTCCGAGAGTCCTCGCCAGCCGCAGAAGGATCTCGATGTTGGGGTCAGTGAAGCTGAACCCGAGGAACAACAGACTACGACTCATGTACGACGACCGGAGCACGGTCCAGGTGCGCGGATGATCGACTTCGTACCGCTCGTAGTCGGAGCGCGTGACCACAGGGGGCTGCTGCCAGGTGTTGTCCAACCCGATACTTCCGTGCATCTTGATGATGGCTTTGCGCCGCGACGCGATGCTATGAATTTCGTCCTCGCCCGCAATCACTACTGCATCCGGTATGGAATGCTCTAGGAGAGTGTCGTAATTGGTCGTCCAGATTTCCTTCACAGGCAGTTTTTGCATATCCAAATGAGCTCGCGTCGGCGTCGGTGCGGTAGCGGTGATGATCTTCAGGATGTGATCTTCCAGCGCACCCCTCCCACCATTTGCGACATCCTGTTCGATGTATTCCGCGACCAAGGGAAGGTCGCTATGCGGAGGTATCCCGCATCGTTCCTGAAGCGGCGCGAGCAAGCCGCCCCAGTCGGGGAAACCGGCCGCACGCGACAGCCCGGCTCCAACGAAAATAGCTGCGTTGCCGGCGAGGATGGCCGATCCGAAACGGTCAACAAACTCAGCGTGTGTGATGGGCACAGGTTCATCATGTCAAGATGAACCTGCGCCCGAGACGGCTTGAGCGAGCCGGTGTCTAGGCGCGCCGCACTCGGACCGCGCGGCTCATGCCTTCGACGAAGAGCATGCCTGGCTGTGCTCACGCGACTGGCCGACCTTGTCGCGCTCCGATGCCAGGTCGTGATCGCCACCCACTCACCGATCCTGCTTGCACTACCAGGTGCCACGATCTACGAGATCTCCGACGACGGCGCTATCGCGCTCACTGACTACGATGACGCGCAGCCAGTTCGGCTGACCAGGAGTTTCCTCAGCAATCCCGAACGCTATTTACGGCACTTGACCAGCACTGACCACAGTCCAGACGACGTCTGATCATTGGGTCTCAACCGAACCGCTGGCCACCTCGTCGATGAAGAAGACCAGATAGTGGTTCTGGCCGCCCAGGTGTAGAGACCCGGGGCCGGTGCCGTCCGAAGCAAGGCCCGCGACCCAGCATCGAGCAGACTGAGCAGGACATCCGTTATGTCGATGGTCAAAACGCACGGTTGAACCCACAGGAAGCCGCTGAGGCAGGATGACCCGATGGAAGTAGCTGTGCGCCCCAAGCTGCTCGGCCAACAGTGCGCTTTGCGTAGTCGTTATCCGAGGGGGCTTGCTCATCTCCTTGGCTGGCATCATCGACCTGGCGCCCGGATGGACGAATTTTGTGGGCGGCAGAAAGTCGGTGTTCACACACGCCCGGACAGCGGAGCCGGCAAGACCGACACTCGTGAATCGATCAGACCCGCTGACGTGCGTGTAGCAGGCTGAATCCCGTGTCTGTGACGCTGCGGGGGTCTGTCGTGGTCGGATCAAGACTGGCTGATAGGACTCCGCTTCGCTACACAGACCAGGATCGCTATAGAAGTCGCCCACAACAAAACAGCGCATAACGCGGCAAGACCCGCTCCGCTGTTGAACGCCATGTACATGAGCGCACCCAGAATCCACGGTGCCTTCACGAACCCGCACCCAAGGACAACTACTGCACACCATCTCGCGACGATTCGCCCGCCGCGAGCTCGAAGTGGAACGAGTATCGCGATAGCCACGGCCACTGCGACGAGGGTGAGCAGGGGACCCTGATGCCACTTCAGAAAGTTTTCGGACCACGATTCAGCATTCGCTCCTCCTTGGTCCTGGGATGTAGGAGATGCCAAGACGCCACAGATGATTGCTGACGCGGCCAGGACCAGCACGGTCAGACGCCGCGCGATCAGTTTTCAGATTTCGCGAGAGCATCGAGCATCTGACGTGCCTGCGCTACGTTAGGTCGAGCTTTGAATCCGGAGCGAAGGTCGAGGTTGTCGAAGTGGTCTGCGAGGTCGACCGGTTGGAGGCTCGACTCGAGTAGGTCTGCGGCGGGTTTGATGACGGTTTGGTCGACGTGCAGGACGTGATTGACCAGCCACGACGGTTGGCCGTCGGGCCCGGGGGTCGGCTCTCCGAACAGGGTTTCGAGGGCTTCGGGTTTGAAGCCCCACTCACTGACGAGTTCGACGTCGGTCACCCACCGTGGGCCCTCTACGACATGTCGCTGTGCTTGTGCGCTGGTGCCTTGATCGTCTGCCATGAACGCAGATCGTACCGACGTTGTGGCCGGGTCATGGGCCAGTCGACGCGCCTCGACCGATGTTTCAAATGAGGTCGGCCGGCGGTGCGGGTTGCGTGGCCGTGGCCTCACGTACAGCGTCGGGCTCGAAGGACAGGATCGCCATTCCTTCTTTTCGGGTGAGGGGGCGGTTGTCGTGGTGTTGTGGCGCCGCCTCGGGGTTTGCAAGGTCGCGGACACGTACCCCGACGAGTTCGGCGAGGGCGACGGCCTGTTCCCAGGTCGGGTAGAGCACGCCGGCTTCCCATCGGTCCACTGCTGGTTCTTTGGCTTTGCAGGCGATGTCGACTGCGGGGCCGCTGTTCCTGCCGTGGTCGAGCATGAGGGTGATGTACCAGGGCACTAGTTTGCCGTCGTGCCAGTGCTGCCAGTCGGTGATGTCCGGCACCGTGAACGGTTTGCTGTTGTCGAAATGAGCGATGAACCGCTGCACGCGTTCCCTGTCGGCCGGAGGCAGCGGACCGGTTTCGGCCTGCGTCGTGGTCGGGTCGGGTGCTGGTTCTGTCGGGGTAGTCCCGCGGCGGCTGAACGGGTTTCGCACTCGTGCTCTCTCTCGTCGTCGCGATGGGTCGTTGATGTTAGTTCTGTCAGGCCGGTCGACCAGTCGTGGGTGCCGTCGGCGCTTCCAGTGCTGTGCGCAGTTCTGTTGTTGTCAGGCCCGCGAGTGTGTGCGCGTCGACGGCGGGGATTTCGGCGGCGGTGAGTTTGGCGAGCATGGCCGATTCGTCGTCGATGAAAGCCCGTAGCCATGCGCGGTGTTGGTGTGTGACGGCTCGGGCGTGGGAAATCTTGGTCTTCCAGGCCGGTTGTGGGTGCCGTCCGGCCGGGGTTTCGGGCCTGGTGAACATGGCTTTTCCGGTTGGGAAGTCTTTGGTGGTGAGCCAGAGCCCCGAGGCGTTCCGGGTGTAGCGGGGTCGGGTGGTGGAGTAGACGATGGTGTAGCCGAGACCGTCGATGGCCTAGGCGAGGTCGGCCAGGACGCCGTCGATGTCGATGATGACGACTCGATCGTCACCGGGCTTGACCCGCGGTCGGCGAACTCGTGCGCGGCCGCGGTAAGGACTGCGGCCCAGGTCTCGATGGCTCGTTGCTGTGTCATCGTGTTGCCTCCGCGTACTCACCGGTGACCGCCTGGTGCGGCTCCTCGTATGCGGTGTCCGAGCCTGCTGCTGCTGGTTCCTGTCTCGGGTCTTCATGTAGAGCGAGTACATGATTCGGCACTTTCGATTCCGCGACGTCCACGACAAGTTGGACCAGCTTGTCGTAGCGCCGGGTAACTGTTGAGGTTTTGACTTTCAGCATCCGAGCGACTGCTGCAAAATTCCCCCGCACTTCGGGATGCTTGTGATAAAGGAACGCCGTTGTCCAGACGTCGTCATGGAGGGCTCCGTGTGCGTCAAATAGGTCACTGAGCTGCTGGGTACTGGCTTCGCTCGTAGGTTCAGCCGGCGGCTGTGGAGCGCCTTCACGGCTCGGCAGACTCTCGATCACGTTCTCTGGCAACGACGTTTCCACACGGCTGGCGCGTGGCGCTCGCAGGATGACGGCGAGGACTTCGGTCATCGCGAGGAGAAAGACAGGGGCAATCGTGGCGATGCCAGCTGCGACGAACGCTGGCATCACGGTCGACGTCAGTGTTGCGTGGTAAGCGTTTCCAGCTATTGACGCGCCGGCTGCAACAGCAAGAACGCAGAGGACGAATCGCCGGCCGCGCATCGTTCGTGGGTCCGTATGGTGCGACAGCGCTATTGCGGTGACCGTGGTGGCGACGATCGCGCCGTCGAGGACGACGGGTATCACCCAGGCTCGACCAGGCTCGGTACCCGCCATCGTCGCGAGGTCCCGCAGGGCTGCGAAGGACAGCCAGAATGATGCGGCGGCGATACCGACCGTCAGGACGATTGCCGTGGCCAGTGCACCGATCAGCACTCGTGGGTGGATGAAGACAGTGTTGGCGTGGTCGAGGTGGTCTTCGACAGTTTCGTTGGGAGTACTAGCGTTGTTCATTGATCGCAGGTCCATTCTGTGATCTACCGGCCCCGGTGGTGTGAGCGCACTACCGGGGCCTTCGGGGTCGGTTTGGAATTAATACGAACGCGACGCCCAGGGCACTCCAGAAAACGGGCGAAGCGGCACTGACACCAAGACGCCCACACTCTCTATAGCGCCCATATGGGCGCTATAGAGAGGGCGCAGCTGGCGGTAGCGCGTACCGCTGACCGTGGTTGTACTGCTGTTCCAGCTGCTCACACAACCGCTCAACCGCCGTCCGGATGAATACCTGCTGATGCTTGACGCCGGTGAATGCCTGCGTGTGAGCGATCGTTGCCTCCATTCGTTCCTTCTGAGATGAGGGCATCGAGAGCAGAATGTCCCTCGTTCCTTCCATCCGCTTCGATCTCTCTTTCGCGCCACCCTCGATTGCTGGGGCGTTCGTTGGCTGTGTCGGCGGCTTAGACTGTGGCGCTACCGAAGGCGGCGCGGCCTCAGGTTCGCGTTGCGCCGGTGCTGCCGCCTGCGCGAACGTGTTGCGCCGAGGCGCACGCGCGGCGGGTAGCTGCGGTGCCGGAATCTCTTTACTCACTATGCCTTCCCTCCTGTTGCGTTGAGAATCTTTACGAAGTTTTCGTGAAGGTTGCGGATCCTTCCCGTTGGCCGAGGGTGTTCGTCGAGGCCCATTCCGACGTTGGTCAGTTTGCTGATGTCGGTCAGCATCGGTATCGGCTCCCCCACGATTCGGATATCAGCCGCTCGCACGTACTCCTTGAGGTACTCCAGCGTCTTCGCATGATCGGCACGGCGCCCGTCGATCTTGTTGACGACTACGCCTGCGATAGGCAGTACCTTGCCCATGTACTGCTCAAGGTCCTCGATCGACTGGCGAATAGCGTCGAACCCGTCGATTGCGTCCGATTCGGGGTTCACGACGATCAGAACGTTATCGGCGGCGAACAGTGCTCCACGGGACACAAGGTCGATCGCGGGACGGCAGTCGATGAGGATGTGCTCGTACTTGTTTGCAACCGTTTTCAGCGCCCTGTCGACGGCCATCTCGCCGCCGGTCTTCCCCACCAGCGTGTCCATGACTGCTTGAAGGTCACTGAACCCGCTCGGCAGAACATCTATGCCTGGACGCCGCGCCTGAATGATGGCTTGCTCGGTCGAACAGTCGACATCTCGGTCGAGCACATCCGCGAGACTCGCTTCAGGCGGATCTTCGACAGTGTGACTGGTGAGATGCTTGGTCGAATTCCCCTGAGAGTCAGCGTCAACGACCAAGCAGGTTTGCTGCACGCTGGCCGCTGCGTGGGCTAGGCCGTTCACGATGGTGGTCTTGCCGACGCCACCCTTCAGGTTCGCGATCGCAGTAATTGTCATAGCGGTGTTTCTTCTCCCTCTCGTTCGTTGATGCGACCACCCCCCTCCCCCGTGTCGAAGGGGAGAGCCGAGGAACAAAGCAGGTGGGGGCACTTACAGGGACATATGGACCGAAGTGGAACTAGTAGTGCTTAGCGAATAGTACGTAAGCGCAGCGTATATACGCTTTGATTATTAAAGAAGAGCAAAGCAAATAGTACTGGATATTGGGTAACGTTAGCTTACAGTAACTATCGTATCTAGGCTAGGTACTGTATGTACATATAATGTTATATACCTGCCCATATGGGCATCGGAGGCTGTTGCGTCCGAGCGCAACGGCCCGCAACAGCCTGCAACTCCGGCGTTCACCACAGCTCACCAGGGAAGCGGAGCGGCATTCCGATCGCCCATATAGGCAGCCATAGCCACTAGGGGAGGTCGAAACATCTTCCACAGACGGGCACGGCTGCCCCAACCGGGGGACTGGGGCAGCCACCGTTGCGCGTCCCAGATCCAGTTGATCAGTTGAGGCAACAGTCAGCACGCGGGTTTGCGGCCTCCGTCTTACGCAACTGAGAGGTCGTACCGATGTGCCGCCTCACGTAGCAAGTGCGCCTTCATCTCCGGCGTCGTTGTACATACAAGACTGAAAGCAGCTTCACGGAGAAGCCGTTCAGGTGTCGCGCCTCGCAATATCGCTCCACTTCCAGCCTCGCTCGCCAAATGGTTCGCAACGTCAACACTGAATCGGCTTGCGGCAGCGCGCACTCCGAAGATGTCAATCTGCCGCTCGGTGATCGCGCGAGTGAGCGTGGCTCTGATCTCGTTGTGTCTCGCATCGAGGATGTCGTTGGACCGGCCCATTGCAGCCAACTCCAAGAGGGATGCCTTCGCCGTTCCGAGAGCGAGCGAGCCGTTCAAACGGGTCACAGCCCGATCCATGTCACTCAGTTCCGAACCGTCCTTCTTTGACGCCGATGACACACTCATGACCACGTCGTCGGGTACATGAAGCCTGTCGAAGGTGAGTCTGACCGTATGTGAGGCGTGCGCGGCCGTCAGTTCTAGGCGATCGCTTACCAAGCCTGAGACGTCCTCGGCGTGGGCAAGGAACGTAACTTGCTGTCCCGCTGCCTCGTCGTACGCGGTCACACCGATGACCTCGGTGAGACCGTTCCATCCCGTTACGAAGGGCGAGGTCCCTGTAATCGAGTAGCCGTCAGCTACTCGAACTGCTTTGACCAGCGGCTTCCGTGGGCTGGCATAGCCACTGCCGGAAACACCTGCGCGCATGTCGCCCGTCTGCAGTGCCGTCAGATACTTAGCTTTCAAGCCCTCGTTGCTCGACGTGGCCAGACGTAGCAGCGTGCCGTGGTGTTGCGCCCATACGAATGCTGTGGCGAGGCAGCCGCTGACCAGCACTTCGCCGGTGTCCGCAAGTGTCCGGATCGGATCCTGCGACTTGAACGCAAGTCCGTAGAAACCTCTGCTGCGCAGCGCGTCGAAATGAGAGGCCGGTATCACCCCCGAGCAGTCGACATCATTCGCGTCCGGGGCCAACAGCTCGGCGCGTAATTCTTCCGCCGCTACAACCCAGTCGGTCATAACCCGCCTCTCTATAGGTTTGCTCAAGCATCGCCGCACCACGCTAGCGTCGGACCGTCCTCGGATGCGGATAGCCGATGGGTGGTACGGAGCACAGCTGACAGATAAGTGGGCCGGCGACCGACCTCAAGCCCCGTTTCCGAAGCCGCTACGACGTATCCACAATGACCGCCCCTAGAAGGTCACCGAGTATCTCGACTGCCTCTAACACCGGATCTCTTGGCGGTGGACCAGCCTTCATGAGTGCTGCCCAAAGAGCCTCCGAATCTGCGTCGCCAGGAAGGGGAGCGGCCTCGGCCGGCGGGAAAATCGTCTGGTCGCGCGTAGCGGAGTCACGGGATGGAGCGGAGAAACGGTTCTCGAGCCACACCTGCCACAAGAGCCGTTCGGCTCGGTGCCGAACAATGCGGTCGGCTACGACCATTTCCACACCGTGAGCGGCCGCTACGTCGTCCAGCGTGCGGCGTCCTAGGGTCAAGGTTGCATTGTTTCGCTCGATGAGCCCAGCAGTTGTTAGGTCCGCGAGGATCGCGTATCCGTTGGACTGCCGGAGCTTTGCAGCGGCAAAGATGTCCTCGACGTCGGTGGCCAGGCCGGCCTTGAGCAGCTCGTACACCGCACGACCACGTAGACCAAGCACGCTCCATGCCGGATGCACGGGCTCGACCCGCGCTCGCTCGATATGCGCTGCTCCTGGATTCTGGATCGTGGCTGGAGTGGTCAGGGCGTAGCGGTCCGCCTCTCGACCTGCCCCGCGCGACACCAGTAGCACGGGAGAGCCTGGGGTCTCTCTAAGCAGTCTCAGCCCACTCCACACAGTCGATTCCGACATCAGCCCCGCTGCATGCGACAGACTTCGACCACCAACGGCGACCACTGGGACTCCCTCCACCAATTCCCCCGCCAACGCAGATGTGTAAGCGAGGGCCTGCACCACCGCTAGTAGGACGGGGCGTTGACGAGTACCGAGGAATTCTGAGTCGATCCACAGCTTCGCGTGAGCCAGCCATTGCTGACGAACACGATCTTTCAGGAAGGAACCATCCCCCCCTGTGTATCTGTTCTTGTGCGTGAGTTGGTGGAATGGACGGACAATCGTTGCGGCCCAGGTCAGAGCCTTCTCCACGTCCCGTTGCAAGGCTGCGGCTGAATGAGTCCCGTACTTGTCGATGTAGGCGTGACGCAGCCCGGCCCACTCTGAGGTGGCGATTGACTTCTCGATGTCCGCAGTGCTGGCACCGCGGAGGACGGCGTGGCTGATGACGGACTGGCGTGCTTCTGACGGAGATGTCCAGAGGGCTTTGTGAGCCTTGGTGAACTTGCCTGTGGCCGCGTACGTCTCGACGGCATGGGGGACAGGTGTGGTGCGGTGGAAGCGCGGGTCCAGGCGTCGATCGCGTCCGACGCCGACGAGGCGTTCGTCCTGTGTGAGGGAGGCTGCAACTGCGGCAACTGGGGTTCGGTGGCGGGGAGTGGTCGCGCCCCCCAGCAAAGCGATCAGGCGCGCGATGACACCGCGGTCGGAGCGGACGGTGAAGGCGTCTATTGCGTCGTCGAGGGTGCCGTCGAGCAGTCGGTAGCCGCCCTCGCGGCAGGGTGAGCCAGGGGGAGTGATGCATCCCCAGTCTGCGTTGAGCATCGGTGTGGCGTCCAGGGTGACCAACCGGGCACCGAGGAGCTGCATCACCATTTTGATGTCGTCGACGCGCAGAGGCATATCGGTGGCCATGGGGACCAGAACGTGGCGGCCACCGCTCGTCGAGCGGTCGGTGATTGTGCGCGCGCCGCATTCATGGAGCCATCCGAGTGCGCGATCGACGTCGGCGTCGACCTGCTCAGGACTGTGATGTTTGGCGTCGAAGTCCAGCGCTAACAGGCTCGTACGGCCGCGCACATAGATCGGCACTGCGGCCGGCACGGCCGGCAGGCGCTTCGTCAGACTCCGCGAGGTATCGAACTTGCCACTGTCGGCACTCCAGACCCGCATGGACCGACGCGCGGCCATCAACGGAGACAGACGTCCCCAAGTGTTGTCGGGTGTCGACATCGTCGACCCGACACGAGCACCAAATCTTGAATCTTCATCAGGGCGCGATGTACCCTGAGACCTGTCCACCAAGACAGTCCCTTTCGTGGGGAAGCGCAACACCGAGAATCGAGTTGGTAGCTCGCTTCTCACCAAACTCGAATGCCCCTCGTTTCTTGCCCAACAAGAGCCGGGGGGTTTTTCGTGTCTCGGGTCTGGCGTGTGTCGCTGTATTTTCCTCCAGCTAGCCCTACGGAACGCCCTTCCGTATTCGAGCTGAGAGGCCGTGCGTCACGTCATGCGGAGAGCGGCAACACCTCCTGGTTCAGCTCTCGAACGAGATCGGGTCGTTCGGCCACCAGGCACAACATGTCGGAGAGGTACTGACTGACCGAACTGCAGCCGGCCTCTCGCGCCATGCGCTCGATTGTCGGAATGATCTCCTCGGGCGCACGAGCTCTCAGAGCTTTGCGCTTGCCCTTGCTGTTTTGAGGCACTGGTGGTCTCCTCCGGTCTCGACGAGGGGCCGTCATCCCCGCGTCCACCAATCCTGTCTCGAGTGTCGTGGCATCTTCCGCAGACACGCCGAAACTGGGCCAGGCTTCTGTCGCATTGACTGTCTGGCAGCCATCAGCGGGGGGCATCAGCCAGGGCCTGGTGCTTCTCCACTAGCAGCTCTGAAGTCCGTGAATGGCGACGAATCACTACAGCCCCCGAAACGAGGCATACAACGCCTAGACCACCGGCCGTCAGCGGACCGTAGATCTCGGCCCAGTCGATGAGTCGTTTGGACTCGACTGCCCGCTGCACCTGCTCGTCGACAGTGGCGGCGTCGAGCTCTGGCAACATTTCCACGATGGTGACCGCCGAGGGGTCGTCAGCGGTGCGGCCGTAGTACTGGTGCATCGCTTGTTTCCCGAAGACGATTGCACCTGTCGTGGGTTCGACGAGCAGCTCACGGCGTGCTTTGTAGAACCGGTGCATCAGAATTTCTTCGTCCCCGTCGATACCCCAGTACGACGCAGGGAGGCTGAGCTTGCCGCCGGTATCGAGTGGCGCGATGTCCTGAACGAAACGGTAGACATCCAGGCCGTTGATGGTGGTCTGGCCGTCGAACTGGATCTCCTGGCTGCGGCGCGCGGTCGTATCGAAGTACGGATAGGACCTCTTTTGGACGTCGAACGGAAACTTGAGCGAGAGCCCGTCGTGCGTGACTTCATCGGCGGGTTGATCGTCGTACTTCTGGATCGACCCGATCGGATCGTCCATCGGCATCGCAGTTCTGCGGTCGGCGGTGAATCTATCGACGGTTGCGTTGACCGTTCCTCGTTCACCAGGTCTGTCGTCTCGTTGCAACAGAACAGCGGATTGCATGGTGATCTTGTTGCTGTCGGACGGTTCTTCGACAGTGACCTGCTGCAAGACCCGAATGGGGACGTCGCGATCGACTTTCGAGACGCCCTGAATGAGCGCTTCGGTGTCGAGCAAGGTCGCGGTGCCCGTTGCGACCGTTGCGGAGTCGACGTCGAGAGGCGTCTTCACCAGCTGTGGAGCCATGTAGAGGGACATTGTTGCCGAGGATGCGGCGAGAAACGCACCGACCCCGACCAGTGCCAGGCCTTTGATCGGTAGTGTCGCCGTCGTCATGCGTTGGTCCTTGAAGTTGGTCGGTACCCTGCTCGTCTCGGAGCGGCTACTGAGTCTGAGAAGCTGTGTCGCATGATCGTCAAGAGGCTGCCCTTGTTCGTGACCAGTCGACCGGCCGCTGTGGTTTTGGCTACCGCTTTCGCGGGATTTGCGTTGTCGGAGTACAAGATGGGCAAGCGGAGGCCGCGAGCAGGCTCTGTGAATCGGGACAACGGGTCCGGTAGAGCAGTTGGCCGTGGCCTTGCACTGGCGTACGGCGGAGGCCTCGTGCTGAGCGTGGCCTCGCCGGCAACCGTCATTGATCGGCACCCGCGAACGTTCTTCGTCGCGGGCTTGACCACCGCTGTACTCGGGCAGGCCCTCCGGCTGGCTTCTGCGCGGAAGCTCGGGGAGTCCTTTACGTTCAAGGTCCACACGCATCCAGAGCAACTGGTGGTGCAGACGGGCCCGTACCGGTTGATTCGGCACCCCTCGTACACGGGGGCATTGATCTGCGCGCTGGGATTCTCCATCGCGTACGGGAACTGGCTTGCCCCCGTCATGGTGTCGTTTCTGGCGGGGGGATATGTCCACCGGATCCCGTCGGAAGAGTCCGCGATGCTCGAGGGCATAGGAGAGGGGTACGCCGAATACATGACGCGCTCTAAGCGCTTGATCCCGTTCATCTTCTAGTCGCCCCCGCGGAAGTTGCCTTACCGTCTTCGCCGTCGACCATCTCGACCATCAGTCGGGTGGACGCGACGGAGTTTCTGCTGGCACGCCAGGCAGCCCGCTTGGAGCTCGGGATCAGAGTGTCCGCAAGGATGGCGTTGCTTCGAGTCGCCAAGGCCTGCCACTCGTCCATGTACGCAACGATGCGTCGGTACCGCTGGACGCGAGGAAGCAGTGTCGTCCAGATATACACCCACGCAACGTATCCGGCGACGAGCAGCGGCGACATGATGAGAAAGAGCGATATCTGAACGGTGTGGTCGGTGTACCAGTTCTCTATGCCGCGGGCGAACGCCACCAGGTACACGATCTTGTGAACTGCGTAGAGCAGGATCATCCCGCACGCCACCGCAGCAGCGGTGAGAACGCGCGCCAATTCTCCGGTCTTCACGATCAAAGCCATGCGGACCAACAGGTAGAACGGCACAACCACGCACAACGACAGGCTTCCGAGAAAGATGACCCAGTAGACCAGCATCCAGCCTTCGGCTGCAAAGGTCTGACTGAGGTAGTAAGTCGGTCTCGACGGCGCGGGGGAGAGCAGAAATGAGATGACCAGACCGCTGACCAACGCCGTGGTGACGGCGTAGCGATAGCGACGCGGAAAACTACGTTGGGTCGAGTGAGCCACCATCCCTACCCATTGTGTTGCGGCGCAAATCGCCAAGGCCTGAGCTATCAGAACAGACACGTTCCACAGGCCCGTTACGTCGTGTAAGACAGGGTCGAGCTTGTCGTCTGCCAGCGCATGAATTCTGAACATCTGCGCAACACTGAGAGTGAGCAGTAGCACCGTCATGGGGCGAGTTTGCGGCCTCCGCCTGTACAACGGTAGGCGTTGAAGACCGAACACCAACAACACTATTGGCAGTATCGCCTCGAAGAACGTGCTCACATCTGCCACCCAAAAATTGTGGCCACCCGACGCAAGGTCTCCTTGTCTTTCGAGTCGATGTTCTCCGGGTAGAACGGCTTGCGTAGGGAATCGGCGCGGGCAAGCATGAGTGTGCCGAGCCATTCGGCCTCTGCTTCGATGGGCTGAAGGAAATCCGGGACTCGCGTGAAGCACACCTTCGCCCGTTGTTCCTCGGCAAGCGCGCTGATCATTGTCCTCGGAATGGCAGGAGCCATCCTCATGAACGATTCGACCAGAATGTCCTCGGTGACAACAACATCGGCATCATGACCGAGAAGTATGTGTGCGACTTCGTGGAGGATGCATTGTTCACGAAAGAGCGGATCTACGTCCGCACGGACGTAGATGACATCGACCGGGGCAGTTCGTACCCAAAAGCCCGAGACCTCGCCGCTTTCGCTCAGATCGTCAGGTAGATCGAGGATCACAATGACGCGGCCGATCTTGAACCCAACCTCGGCAACGAATCGGTCGATCGACCAGGGTCTCGTGAACTGCAGTTGCAGTGTGTCGAGGAAGGATCTGGCACGTAGCTCGGGGTCGTCGATAGTTCTCGCTGCAGCGGCAGCGTCTCGGACCGAGCTCATTATGTCGATTCGCCGGCCTCGGCCGGTTCGTGCCGATTCTGCTTCTCGAAACGTCCGTGCGTGTCCCGGACCAGCTCGCTCAGACGCTCAGCGATCGCCGGAGTCAGCTGCGGTACCCGAGTTCGTAGAGCAAATACCGTGGCCTGGGAGTTCCGAACATTGTCGAAGTAATCGAGCTGCGCGTTATAGTCCATCTGCTCGGCAGTGGTGCCGACCAGGTAGGTAACCGGCGACTCGAAGAAGGTGGCCACTGCCTCGAGGACGTCTCGTTCGGCGTCGTCGACCGCCTGGCTGCGGAGCACTTTCACTTCTTCCGCAGTGACGTGGCGACCGACGTTCTTGCTCACATGCGCCGCGACCTGCGGGTCCAGATCATCGAGTGTCCCCAGATGTCGGAAGCCCCCGAATAGCCTGCTGATTCGATCGTGTAGCGGTAGCTGGCTGTCCATTGTGGTCTGTTCCTTCCGAACGTTCTCTCCCCGCGGAGTACTACGAGAGGCTTGGTCCCGAGCAAGCACCCTTGCCCATTTCCTGCGCAACTTCAACTGCTTCACTCGCGCTCCGCCCATCGCTCCTGGAACCTGGCGTCCAGCTCGTCGTCGATGTCGTCGTGCCGCCCAGCCAGCCAGCGACGGTAGAGCTGTTCTTCGCGCTCGACCGGGTCGTAGTCGACGGCGGGTTTATCGAGGAGGGGACCGAATGCCATCTCCGCCATCGGAGGGAGGGTTCTCCCAGGGCCCCCACTTCTTTCCAAGACCGCGGTGGCATACCGTCCGGCTACGCGGGAAACAAAGGCGTTGAATCCCCCGACGACCTGGTCGAAGTATTCCAGTGGGGGATCCGCGCCACGACAGCTCTCGTGCGCGGCATTGAGCTGCCGGTGCAGCCCGAACAGATTGTTGATTTCGTCCAGGGGAAGCACAATTGCATCCGGCTCGGCGGCGGCACTGCTCGATCTGGAGTTTCTGTTCGACAGGCTCTCCAGGGGGACAGGATCGCCACCGGCGAGAACAGCAGCTGCGCTCCCTTTGCTCCACCGCAGGCCCTGGTCGAGCCTCCTGATCACGGCCGGACTGGGCGCCCGACCGAGAGTGTCGTTTTCGATGTTGCCAAGTGTGGTGTCCGACGGTCCACCAGCATCACGGACCTCGAACCTAGTCAACGCAAGCCTTGCCCGCCGCGCCGCCACCACCTTGCCAAAACGGGCCAGGTCGTCTGTTTCCTGCATTACTGCATCCTATGTCCGGTAAGCAAAAAAATCGCAATTCCCAAGTAAATGTACCGGATGGACATAGAAGCAGCTCAGAACTACAGCGATGTCGTTACACAAAAGGTTTATTTGCAAAAAGTTTGCTTCTAAGTTGCTCTGTTTTCAATCGCCGGTACATACTGCACTCATGCCGTCGCTCGCCGCGCTACACCCACCGTCGCTGCGGTCCACGACGTCGACCCAACGACGATGCCCATTCAGGAACTGGCGACCCTTGTCACGCCTGAACGCCAGCCGGCCGGTCTCGCGCACGCTCGTAACTGCGAACGAGCTCGTCGACACCAATCTCAAGCGCCGTCGCCAGGCGGCGAGCATTCCCATCGGTCAGCTTCACCTCGCCGCGCTCGATGCGAGCAATCATCGACGTACTGATGCCCACCTGCTGGCCCAGCTGCGGCTGTGTGAGCCCGAGAAGGACGCGCCAATCTCCGGGGAACCGCTGATCCCGGGGGACGTCGACAAGCTCACTGATGGGCAAGCCCAGGGTCTTCGCAACGAGGGCCAAGGTATCGACCTGAGGACTCCGGGTGCCGGCTTCCCATTGCTGGACGGTGGCACCTCCGAGCCCGGACTTTCGCGCGAGATCCGCGCGGCTCATGCCTCTACTTTCACGCAGCGACGTCAGCCTTGCCGGGTCGAAGCCCCGCAAGACGCGTCGACTCACTGTCGCATTCCGTTCATTGCTAGACACCATGCCGCACCTCCACTAAGGTCTAATCTGTGCATGACCTTAAACGATGCAAATGTCGTGATAGGTCGGACCGTTTTATTGACCTCGAGCACAGGCAGTTGCTCTCCACAGTCCCGAACGTGGAGGTGGCGATGCCCCTGATCGAAGGAGGAGCAGAAGCAAAGTAAGAGAAACCCCGGGTGCGCAAGTGATTGGCGTCCGAACGCCCCGGGGTCCCGTATCTGCGAATGACAACTGCGCCTGAACGCACCGCACCCACAGGCCTACCAGCCTAGGTGCACAGCGCAGTCCACACGACTGGAGCACCTATGACATCGCTGCTGAAACCTCAACCGTTACGGTTTCGACCCGCTTCCACGCCCCGTCACGGCTACACGGATTCGACTCCGTGCGCCTCCCTCACCACTGTCGTCGGCATCGGCCTCGTTTCGTGCTCACTCGATGCCGGGCACGAGAACGATCGGCCTCACCAAGAGATGGACGACTCGACAGGCCAGGTCCTCACCGAGTGGCTGTCATCGTCGAGCTACTCCCAGCCGGCCAACAGCCCCGACCTCCAGCACGTCGCCTAAAGACGCTAACGCTTGAAATCGACACCTGCCCAACAGATGTCGGTCTCAGGACGTGAAAGATCGCCCTAACGCCCAGGGCAGGCCAATCACGTTCACAGCGAGTGGCGGGGAACCCGAACTGGACCTCACGTGCAGATCGGACTCCCCGCCACCGTTGAAAAGTCGTGAGACGGGAACCCGGCGATTGCCTGACTCGAGGGTTGTCGCCTCCGTCTCATCAGATGGACCGGCGCGAGGGCCGCATGGTGACGCTTCGACCTCATCGTGTGCCGACCTACGCGGCCCCGCCGGGACATCGACAGAACCCCGTAACTCCCTCTCAGAGAAAGGATTTAGACAGGTGCCGTTCTTCCTTCAGTGGATTCTCTTCGTGAACTCCCTCTCGTCTTTGTTCACATAAGCCAAGTGCACTTGGTGGGTGCGGGTGATCGGACCCGCAAACCTTCGGCATCACCCGCACTCCCAATCGCACGTCGGCGGAGCTACGAGGTTAGAACCTGAATCACACTGCTGTTCAGCATGATTGGTTGACAACCAATCGAGGACGGGCCGAGAGCACCAGCTCCCTTCTTGGATCTACCCGCTGTAACCCAAACGCATTGTTCGTCAATGAAAGGTGAAGAAATGTTCAGATCGACTGGTAGTGGGGGTCGGCACCGACGCACCACGACGCGGATCGCTGCTGCGTGCGCCATCCCCATTGCACTGTGCATCGCGTGCGCCGGTGTTGCTCAGGCTGCACCGGGTCAGCCGGGTGTGTCTGTTGCGCCAGGCCAGCAGCCTGGTGTGACCCAGCCAGCTCCGGCACCCGCCCCGCCCGCTCCCGCCGAGGACAAGTACATCGCCGGTTACACCCCGATCTACGACTATTCCGAGACTCGCACCGTCGACGACTACAACGCAGGTCGTCAGCGTCCCTCCTACGACACCACCTATTACTCCGAACCGGTCGTCTACGAGAGCAGTCCGGCACCGATCCAGGGTCCGGCTATCAGCGATAGCCCCGAAACCGCGGCTCCCGCACCGGCACCCGCACCGGCACCGGCACCGGTGCCGACGGTCAAGCGGCCAACGATCGTGCCTATCGAGGTCGATGACGACTCCGTCCTGATCGGCGCGAGCCCGCATCGAATCCCCGACGGCGTCGACCGTGTCTTCGCCCGCCAGGTCTCGAACACCTTCCAGGCCATCCAGGCAGACGGCGGAAACCTGCTCGTCGACAACGGCCTCGCGACTGCCCCGCGAGCTGACCGTATCGCCGCCGGTACCGCTGCCGGTGCCGTGACGGGCGGCCTGGTCGGACTCGGTGTCGGTCTCGTGCCCGGAGCAGCGATCACCGCGGGCGGCGCGGCCATCGGTGCCGGACTCGGCGTGGCCGCAACCCCTGTCCTGACTCCGGCGATCGTCTGGGCCGGCCCGGTCGGCTACGTCTTCGTCCCCGGCGCAGCGGCACTCGCTGGAGCCGGTGTCGGAGCGGCGGTTTCGGCACCGATCGTCGCGGCGACCACCGCGGTCGGTGCTGCGGCCGGTGCTCTGATCGGCGGCGCGGCCGCCGGCGGCGAAGCGGCGACGATCGAGGAGCCTGCACCCGCTCCCGCAGTCGATGCGGCACCCGCACCGCCGGCCACCAGCCCGGTTCCGGTGACCCCGGCACCACTGGCGACGGAGGCGGGACCGGGCCTGCTCGCTCAGGCGAACACCGCCGTTCAGAATGCTGCCCCGGTCGTCGAAAAGGCCGTCAGCGACGCAGGCACGTGGGTTGCACCAGCCGCTACTGCAGTGCAGGGCTTCGCCTCGACCGTGGTCGAACAGCCCGCTGTCGCGGACGCGGTCGCCGCTGCGGGACCGGCCCTCGAGCAGGCCGATGCGGCGTGGCAGGCCCTGACCACCAGCCAGCCCGTCTAGAGGGAGCAGGCGTGCTCGGTGTTTCAGCTTTTCGTCGACCAGAAGGAGTGAGCAGCAGCTATGGCATCGCTGTCTGATCGCGGTCCCGGCACCTCCCGACCCGGAAGCAAACCGTGGGAGCGGGCCACACTGACCGACACACCGAGCACGCCTGACCCGCGTACCCCGGCCGCGCCTCCGCGGTCGGTGAGCGAGGCCCCACCGGTACACACCAGCCGGGAGGCTGCGGTCGCAGGTCTTTCACCGAAGCCGGTGCCGAAACCGGTACCGCGTCCGATCCCACAGAACAAGCGCGGGAGGCGCTCTCGGCTGGCGATCTGGGGTGCACTGGCAGCGGCCAGTCTGCTGCTGGGTGTGGCCGTCGGTGCCGTGTCGTGGGTGTTGTCCCCCGACTCCAACGACCAGGCGTCGTTCGCGGCCGGAATGTCGTCGATGCTCTCCACCTCGGAGGCACCCGCGACCACAACCGAGCCGCCCACGTCCACCACCCCGGCCCCGGCCGCGCCGCCGCCGTGTGTCGAGTCCCGGACCGGTGGCGTCGTCACCGGTGCCGGACCGGGCGGGTTCGGTTCGGGCCCGGACGCGATCCTCGGATTCGACTACGCCTACTACGTCACGCGCAGCGGAGCCGCCGCGCGTGCGTTCACCACCCCCGACGCCGCGGTCGGCAGCGCAGAACTGTTGCAGAGCGCCGGAATCGACACCTTCCCGTCCGAGACCACGCACTGCCTGCGCATCACCCCGAGAAACCCCGACGAATACACCGTCGAGCTCACCCATGCCGTCCCCGGCGCAGAGCCGGAGACGTGGACCCAGATCGTACGAACACGAACCAACGGTGATCGGACCCTCATCACCTCGATCGTCGACATCACCGAAACGGAGAACTGATGAAGGCCACCCGATTCACCTACGCCGCAATGGCTTTACTGGGGTCCGTCGCGATCACAGTGAGCGCAGGGACCCAGGCTGCAGCGCAACCGATCACCACGCCCCCCGACACCACCGCGCCCTCAGCCGACTCCACCACCAACGCTCCGTGCGCGCTGCTGCACGTCGTCGTCACGCAGGGCACCACCGAGTCCACCGAAGGGTCCATGCCGAAACAGGACTCGGGCACGCTGTCGGCGGCGATCCTTCCGGTCCTGGCCGAGTTCGGTGGAACCACCTCGGACAAGTTCGACCGCACCTACGTGCCGTACCCGGCCGACTACGGCTTCACCGGAACCTCGTACAAGGACTCGGCCGCACGCGGAGTCGAGAACGCCGCGAAAATCATCGCCGACGAAGCCGCTCGCTGCCCGAACACCAAGTTCGGGCTGCTGGGGTACTCGCAGGGCGCGGCAGTTGCCTCGGAGCTGCTCCGGCTGATCGGCGCAGGCCAAGGTCCGATCCCGCCCGCACGGGTCGCGATGGGAATGCTCTACTCCGATCCCACCCGTAAGCAGGGCGACGGCATCTTCCCCGGTGCACCTTCCCAGGAACACCCCGCACCTGCACCCGGTACCCGCGGCGCGGAGGTGACCAAGCTCGAAACGCTGCCCACACCGCCATCCGACGGAGGCGGCATCGCACCCCTCGCCGCGCAGACCCCGGCCTCGTTCGGGTCCCTGACCGGCCGAGTCGCATCGGCCTGCGCGAGCGGCGACATCGCCTGCGATACACCCGCCGACGCCCCGCTGGCCCGTCTGGTGACCAACGTCAGCGGCCAGATGAACCTCGACGCCCAAGATCCCATCGGGGTGCTGTGGTCGGCCGCGCAGGTCATGGGCACCACCGCGCTCAAGATGGGCGTCGACGTCGTCAACGAAGACATCACCAGCAGCGACGGCACCACCCGCGGCCTGGACTACCGGCCGGGAGATTCCCTGAGCAACCGTGCCGCTGATGCCTCCAACCCGACACACGAGGTCGATGCTTTCGCCGCGATCGACAAAGTCCTCGGCATCGGAATCAACACCGCGGTCACGTTCGCCAAAAAAGTCCTGACGATGGACAACATCGCGCAACTGGCCACCGTCGGCCTGACCAATCCGCCGGCCGCACTGGCGCTACTGGGAGCCAAAGCAGCCGAGGCTGCTCTGCAGCTGGTTCCGGCGAACATCACCGACAAGACGACCACGGCCGTGTCGAAGATCGTGCAGAACGAACTCACCGACAACAAGGGCCTGATCAAGATGGCCACCGACGTCAAGTACTGGGCGGTGCGCGCCAATCACGAGTCCTACCAACGTGATGCGGTCACACCGTCGGGCGGAACCTGGCTGAGCTTCGCCTCGGACTGGATCACCGCGCTGGTCAAGGATCTCGAAAGCGGATCGACCGCCCCCACTGCGGACAAGGACGCCTTCGCACGCACCGTTCCCGTCGACGGGCAGGGCTCCTACCAAGGCCTTCCCGGTCTGCAGTTCCAGGTCGGCGCACAACCGTCCACAACCTCCACCGCCTTCGATCCCTGGGCCGAGTCCTCGTCGACGCTGACAACGCCGACCTACACCCCGCAGGCGGCCACCGACGCCGACAGCACGAGTACTGCGACCACGTCGGCGGCCCCGTCGGGCGATGCGTTCCCGATGGAGTTCCCCGCTGCCGCTCCCGACGACTCCTCGTGGCTGACCCCGTCCAACTGATGGCGAACCCAGTAAGGACCACCCGATGAGCACCGACTGGAAAGACGGCCTGATGGCCGATCGGACGAGTCCCGACATCGACGACGTCGACACGACGTCCACACCGGTCGGGCCACGACCGGCGTTCGGGCAGATCGATCTGGACCGCAACACCACCGCGGTGGTGATGTTGGGGCGCGGCGACAGAACGCAGCCGCCGCGCCCCTCGTCGGCGTCCGCGTTGGAGATCGACGGTGTCCGAGCTGCTCCGATGTCGGGGTGGCGACGCGCCCTGTACGCGTTGTCTCTGCGCACGATCAACGCCGGCGAATCGCCCGCGGACAAACGTGCACGTGAGCTCGACGCGCAGATCGCCGCCCCGGTGCGCACCGATCACAAGATCACCGTGGCAGGACTCAAAGGTGGGGTGGGAAAGTCGACCGTCTCGGTCGTGCTGGGCCACGCTTTCGCGGACGTACGCACCGATCGGGTGTTGGCCATAGACGCCAACCCCGATGCCGGTGTCCTCGCCGAACGCATCGCAGCGATCGCGCCCCGCACCGAGCATCCACCGACGATCTACGACCTGCTCGCCGCCCCGCGTACCGATCGCTACGCGGACGTACGCGAACACACCCTCGAAGCCGAGACCGGTCTGCAAGTTCTCGCCTCACACGATGATCCGGAGCGCTCGGAAGCGCTGAGCGAGAACGACTATCGGCGCGTGATCGAGATCCTCCAAGACCACTTCCAGGTGCTGCTGTCCGATTGCGGCACCGGCATCACCCACCCCGCGATGGCGGGAGTACTCGACCTGACCGACTCTCTGATCGCGCCCACCAAGCTCGACGTCTCGGCGGTCACCAGAACCAACGCGCTGTTGGATTGGTTGGACGCCCATCACTACTCGCACCTGGTGCAGCGGTGCGTGATCGTCGTCTCCCGGATGTCGAGCAGCTCGAAGACACCGTTGACCGACCACCAGCTACAGGAGTACTTCGGTGACCGCGTCCGCGCGGTGGTGACCATCCCGTTCGACCCGCACCTGGACGAGGGCGCGGAAATCCACTGGAATCGACTGCTTCCCGCGACACGGGCGGCGTATCGCGATCTCGCGCAACTGATTGCAACGGACTTCGCCGCCGGATGGCAGAACCGGAACCAAGCAGAGCGGCCCACGCTGTGAGCGCCATGGCATGGGCGGCCGCCGACGACTCCCGGGAGCCGGGACGCTCACACAGGTTGATCACCCCGCCGCCTGCAGAGCGGTGCATCGACGTCTGGCCCGAGCCGGTCTACGCACCCACCGACCGGGCTGTGCCCTCGTGGTGGCTCGTCGGTGGCCACGGAGGAGCCGGAGTGTCGATGCTGACCGCCTCGTGGTCGATCGCCGGCGATGCGATGGGCGCGTTCCCGGCCGGCTTCGAGCAGGAATCGCCGTTCGTGGTGGTGGTCGCTCGTGAATCCGCATGGGGAATCACCCGAGCTCACGACCTCCTCACCCAACATCTGTCCGGCTACGGCGGCGCAACCACTCTGGTCGGACTCGTCACCGTCGCAGCATCACCGAGCCGACTCAAAAGCGAGCTGCGCCAACGCCTCGAAGTGGTCGCCGGGCTCGTCGACGACCATCACTGGCGAATCCCGTGGATCGACACCTGGAACGAACTGACACCCGATGAGCTCCCGTTCTGGACTCCCGGAGATCCCACTCCCACCGGACGCAAACGCGAACCACCCGACCGAGCCGTACCGCGCGAGGTCGCGGACGTTGCCGACGCCATCCGCACCACCATCATCTCGATCCTCCAGACCAACCCATAAGAGAGCGAAACGCCATGCTGATCAACACATTCGACGCAGTCCACACCACGATCCTCGCCGTCCCGCAGCCCGATCCAGTACCCCCGCCCGGAGGCGACCGGATATGGCGCATGATCGGCGTCGCCCTCTGGATCCTCACCGGCGGCGCTGTCCTGGGAGTCATCGTCGGCGGCGGCGTGATGTGGTTCGACCACGCGGCCGGCAACGGGGCGATGGCCGGTAAAGGCATCAAGATCGTCATCGGCGCTCTGATCGGCGCGCTGATCATGTCGCTCTCAGCGTCGTGGGTCACCTGGGTGATGACATGAGAGCAACGGTGCTCGCTCAACCGGCACCACCCTCGCAACCACTACCACCCGAGGTCACCGAACCGCTCGACCAGCTTCTCGGCTACGGGATGTGGATCGTCGGAGCCGTGCTGGTGACATCACTGATCACCGCAGGCGGCATGTTGTGGTGGCTCTTCGCCACCTCGACACCCCTTACCCGGACCGTGCGCAAAATCCTGTGGATCCTCGCCGCCGCAATCGCCGCCAGCTCGGCGGGCGCACTCGCGGGCTTCGCTCTCTCATAACGCAATCCGAATCGGAGACCCTTCATATGAAACGCCACCTCACCGCCGTAGCAACTGCATCCGCGCTCCTCGCCCTTGCCGGCTGCGGATCCGACGAACCCGCAGCCGACACCACAACGAGCTCGACGAGCGCAGCCGTCGACACCTCGGCCGCGCCGGCGGACGTGCACTGGGAGACCTGGCGGGGAGCCTCCTTGCCGACCTCGAGCACGGACGGGCCGCGTGAGGTGGCCGGCGACGTCGCAACCGGCTACACCCCGACGCCGCAGGGCGCGGTCCTGGCTGCAGCGCAGGGAATCACCAGACTGCGCCTGGCACCGGACAATTCATGGCCCGATGTCGTCAATGCGGTGGCAGCGCCCGGCGTCGGCCGCGACACCTACGCCATCAACCGCGCCCAGGTCTCCATTACCGATCCAGCGCCGGACGGAACCGAAGCACGCCTTCAGGGCTTCGAGGTCACCGACTTCACCGACGCCCGAGCGGCGGTCCGGCTGGCCGTCGAGCGCCCGGACGGCGCGCTCGTAGCCACCACCCACACCCTCGTATGGTCCGGAGACGACTGGAAGCTGCTACTACCTGCACCCGAAGACATCCCGAGCCCGGAAACACTCACCGCCACGACCGGATTCACCGACTTCGCGGCGGCATCATGAGCACCGGAAAAGACGGAGACGACAAGCCCGCCAAAGAGCGCAACCCGGTGTTGACCGGCGCGGCGCTGCTCGTCGTGGCGATCATCGTGATCTGCACCGTCGTCGCAGTCGTCCTGCGCGTGAGCGGTGACTCCGACGACAACTCGCCGGCTACCGAGACGCCCCGACCGACGGTGACAGCGCTTCCCTCCACCGGCCCCACGGCCGTCCCGAACACCGATGGCGCAATGCAGGGGCTCGGCACTCCGACCGTCGACCGCCTCGGCCGCCGGGTCGACATCCCGAAATGGCCCGGCGGGTGGGCACTGCCACAATCGCCGATCGACTACGGCCCCTACAACCCGGCCGTACCGGTTTCCGCTCCTGCTGGGGTGAGCTGGCAGAAAGTCAACGACGGAGCGATCGTCCCGTTCTCCACCTCGGACGGCCCGTCCACCGTGCAAGGTCTGACCGCGACCGGATTCGCTCGCACCCCTCAAGGCGCTGCCCTTGCGGCTGTGCAGATCGCGCTACGCCTGGGGTCGGCGAACAACGAGACCGCACGCGGGATCTACGACAACCAGACCGTCATGACCGCGGCACAGCGCAGCGAGCTGTACGCGCAGCTCGACGCCGAAGGCCCGTTCCATCGCGGTGCCACCGACGCCGCCCTGAGCTACCAAACCAAATCCGACGCCTTCCGGATCCTCGACTACGCCGCGGATCTCGCCGTCATCGAAACCGCCAGTCCCGCACAGAAAGCCGACAACGGGACCGCCCAGTGGTTGACCACCAGGTTGACGGTCACCTGGGTCGACGGCGACTGGAAGCTGACCTTCCCCGAGCAGCTCGGTGACCTCACGGGCACCGCCACCTCTCTGAGCGGGTGGACCCCATGGTGACGATGCGGCTACGCGCCGGACGGATCGTGCACGCTGTTCTCGCCGGGCTGGTCGTACTGATCGCGGCCGCGTCGCTCATAGGTGCGTTGGCTCAGCCGGCATCCGCGCAGGACACCGCCGTCCCGGCGATCCCGGCCGCACCGCAGGGCTACGAGCTCGTCGGTGCGGACGATCTGAAGGCGAACAACCTTCCCGCCGGTTCGATCACCCTCGGTGGTCTCGGAGGGACGGCCCCGAAACCGCTGCCTGCGGGCTACACGATGGTCCAACGCGAGCTGACCTGCATCACCGTTCCACTGAGTGGCGGACAATCGACGAAGTCCTGCCCCACGGTGACCTACGCAGTCCCCGAAGGGGGACCCACCGAAGCACCCCAGGCACCTGCATTGCCCGAAATCGGCGGCGGCGCACCGGGAGAAGGAACGTTCGGCTTCGACGAGCAGTGCGAGTCGATGACTCAGGACACCGGATCGTGGGCCAGCGTCTCGGGCGCACTGCGCAAGATCTTCGCCAACCCGGGCGAGCAGGTCTGCAAGCTCGCCAACGTCGTCTCTCACCCGGGCGATGCGCTGCAGAAGATGTGGGACTCCGCGTTCGGTGAGAACGTCAAATCCCTCATCGCCGGCGTCGCCGACGGCTGGGGCACGATGATCAACTGGTGGTTCACCACACCATCACCGGCATTGTCGGACGCGAACTACCTCACGGTGCTCCAGACCTACATGCTCCCCATTCAGGGTGCGGTACTGGTGATTTCGATATTCGTCGCCTGTATCCGCGTCGCCCTCGCGCAGTCCGGAAACGAGAACGCCGCGGCGATGGACCTCGTGCGCACGTTCGTCCGGACGATCACCTCGATGTCGCTGTTCGGAGTTGCCATCGGCCTGGCCATCCAGGTCTCGGACGGCATCAGCTTGTGGCTGCTCAGCGAATCGGGCGGCAACGACCTCGGCACCAAAGTCCAAGCGATGATGATCGACGACACTTCGACCTGGGGACCGGGCTGGGTACTGCTGATCGCCCTGTTCGGAATGCTCGGCGCACTGGTCCAGGTCGTGCTGCTGGTGGTCCGCATGGCGTTCCTGATGGTCATCGTCGGCGTCCTGCCCGTCGCCGCAGCGGCATCGGGCACCGAGATGGGTTCGCAGTCCTACGAGAAGATGCGCAACTGGGCGATCGCGTTCATCCTCTTCAAGCCCGCCTCGGCCGCGATCATGGCCACCGCGTTCTGGGCCGCAGACCCCAGCTCCGATGTCACCAAGCTCCAAGGCCTGATCTTGCTCACCGTTGCGGCAGTGGCACTTCCGGCCCTGCTGCGAGTACTGAACGTCTCGAGCGCGTCGTCCGGTAGCCCGATGGCACTGGCTGGCATGGCCGCGGGCGGAGCGGCTCTCGGCATGGCCGCCGTGAGCGGCGGGACCAGCGCCGCGGTCATGGGCGCAACCCGCGCAGTCAAATCGGTCGGCGGCGCAGTCACCCGCAGCCAGGGAGGCTACGGCGGCCGCGCCCCTGGAACCGGTGGCGGCGGAGGTGGCGGCGGAGGTGGCGGCGGAGGTGGTGGAGGTCGTGGTGGCGGCGGTGGCGCGCGCAGTCGCACGTCGAACGCTGGTTCCGGACCCTCTCGGGGCAACTTCGGTAGCCGTCCCGGTGGGCGGCGCATCCCCTCGATCTCAGGAGGCGTCCAGTCCGCCCGGGCCGGGATCTCGCGCGGCAGTCAGTCCCTCGACTCCATGGCTCACGACATCGCCGGCGATGTTCCGGGCCGGCCCTTCGCAACGAACGAGGTCATGAAGTGAGCACCAGCGCGCCCATGCGTCACCGTCAGACGTACATGATCGGCCCCGCGCCGAAGGAATCGTTCCTGCTGGGTCTGAACATCGCCGCGAGTATCTATCTCTTCGGCTGCGCGCTCGTGGGTGTGGGAGTGCTCTCGATCGCCGCCAACAAGCTCTACGCGCTCGCCTTCATCGGCGTCATGGCCGTCACCGCGCTCCCGCTGATTCTGCGGTTCCAACGCAAAACCATCTACCAGTGGGTCGCCCTGTACTCGCAGTGGCTGATCCACGTGTCGAAAGGCGAGAACTTGTACCTCTCCGGACGTTTCTCCCGCGTTCCCGGCGGCACCAACCGCCTGCCCGGCGTGCTCTACGACAGCGTCCTGCACGACGGCTGGGTCCAACATCAGTCACGGCAGAAGTTCGGGGTCATCGAGATGCCCAAGACCCACCAGTTCACCATCGTCATCGAATGCTGGCCGCAGGGCAACGAAGCGATCGACCAGGACGCAGTCGACAATTCGGTGTTCTCCTGGGGCGCGGCGGTGAACTTCATCTCCCAGACCGGCGACGTCGACGGCGTCACCGTCGTCATCGAGAACGGCCCCGAGTCCGGCAATCGGCTCAAACGTGAAGTGCGGTCGATGGCCCACGAAGACGGCTTCTACGGCGGCGAGCTGCCGGCACGCATGATGCTCGAGTCCGCGGAATACCTCCCCACCGGCACACCGCGTTTGTGGGCGCGGGTGGCCATCACCTACCGGGCCGCGACCGCGAGCCGACGCAAGGATCCGGGTGAGCAGATCAAGGAGCTGGCCCGGCGCATCGGCGGCGTACTGACCGTCCTCAACGAAGCACAGCTCAACCCGCGACTTCTCGCCTCGGAAGAGATCGTCTCGTTCGTCAAGCACGCCTACACCCCGGCCGCGCTCTACGATCTCGAACTTGCGGAAATGCAGGGCGGACACGATCTGGGCTGGGAGGACGCCGGCCCCCAAGCCCAGAAGGCGAACATCTCGAACCTCTTCCACGACGGCTGCTACTCCACGACATGGGAAATGGCCGAGCGCCCGAAGAACTCGTTCGTCGAGACGGTGCTGCGGCCACTGCTCGACCCCAACCCGGACGTACTGCGCAAGCGCGTGGCTATCTGCTACCGACCCCACTCACCGGCCGAAGCCGCGACCATCATCGGCCGCGACCTCAAACACGCCAACAGCGGCGTGAACAACCTGGGCAAGAAGGGCCCCAGTTTCGAGGCGCAACAGCGTTTGAAGAGCGTCGAGGAGCAGCTCGAAGAACAGGGCCACGGACACGGGCTGACCATGGTCGGGCTGTTGGTGACGGTGACGACACCCGACGGCGAGGACCGACCCAAGGCCGATTCGGTCACCAAGGATCTCGGCACACGATCCTCACTTCGGTTGCAGCGCTTGTGGTTCACCCAGGACACCGGATTCGCGGCGACCCTCGGCGTCGGCGTCCTCATGCCCTCACACACCAAGAACGTGGCGAAGAAGCTGGGAGCGTGAGATGAGCATCAAACGCCCCTGGCGACGCGCTGCCACTACCGCCTCCCACCGCGACCTCGGCCGCACCGCCGCACAACGTCAGCGCGAACGACACTGCGAGAGCGTCGATTCCGCACCGGTCGCCGTACTCGACGACAACGAGCGCCGCGAGCTCGAACGGGCCGCCGAATCTAAGAACATCGCCGTCTCTTGGCGGGCGCGCCTGCATCTCGGGCGTGACGCTGCAGCGCGGTCCAAGACCGTGGGACACAGCCGCGACGTAGAGACTTTGCGCGGCAACCACATGGGCCTGGCCGGACGGGGCGGCGGCAAAGCCGGACCGGTACTACCCCTGACCGAATTCCGTGCCACCACACTGCAAGCCGCCGGTATGTGGCCGTTCCCCGTCGGGGCCGGGGCACCGATCGTCGGTGTGCCACTCGGTGTGCACCTCTACACCGGAGCACCGGTGTGCTTCGACCCGCTCTCGTGGATGACCCGGGCCCGGTTCCTCCAACAGCCCTCGATGATGCTGCTCGGGCTGCCCGGCTTCGGTAAATCGACGTTGGCTCGCAAGATCATCCTCGGCCTGATCTACGCCGGAGTGTCCACCCTGATCATGGGCGACATGCGGCCCGACTACCGCAAACTCGTCGAGGCCCTCGGTGATCGAGGCCAGATCATCGACCTCGGCCTGGGCCGCGGGCAGATCAACCCCCTCGACATGGGGCCTCTCGCCCAGATCCTGGCGACCCTCGATGCCGCCGGCACCGACGCCGCCGACAAAACCGCGGCCCTGGTGCGCAAACGCATCGCGGGCGACCGAGTACGCCGGGTCAAGACATTGCTGCAGGTCACCCGCGGCAACGACCCGATCGGAGACTTCGAGATCTCCGCCCTCGGTGCCGCGATCCGCCTACTCGAAGAACGCTTCACCGGCGACGTCCAGCCGCTGCTCTCCGATCTCGCGGACGTCCTCGAGGAAGGCCCCGACCCGGTACGGCGGGCATTCAAATCCGACACCAACGCCGAGTACCGCGCCGACTCGAAGGCATTGCGGCGCACTCTCCACGCCCTGATCGACGGTGAGTTCGGTGAGGTGTTCTGCGGTCAGACCACCGTCCCGATCGACATCAACGCCGCTGCTGTCTGCGTCGACGTCTCGGGAATCGGCACGGCCGACAAGACCCTCAAGGGCGCGGTCCTGCTCGCCTGCTGGGAGCACGGCTTCGCGGCCACCGACGCCGCTCACTACCTGGCCGACGCCGGGTGCGGACCGCGCCGCAACTTCCTGGTCGTTCTCGACGAGATGTGGCAGGTGCTGCGTGCGGGCGTCGGCATGGTCGACCGCGTCGACGAACTGACCCGCCTGAACCGGGCTTGGGGTACCGCACTGTTGATGTGCACCCACACCATCAGCGACCTCGAATCCCTGCCCAACCCCGAAGACGTCGCGACCGCCAAAGGCCTGGTCGAACGCGCCGGAGTGCTGGTGGTGGGCGCATTGCCACGCAAGGAGATGGCGCGACTGTCCGACATCAAACCGTTCACCGACACCGAAATCGCCGACATCACCTCCTGGTCGTCGCCGAAGGCGTTGACCGGTGAGGCCGGCGCTCTGAGCGCTCCTCCCGGGCAGGGCAAGTTCATCGTCAAACTCGGTGAGCAAGGCGCACCGGGTATTCCGTTCCGGACCGTGCTCATGCCGTCGGAGGTCGAATCCGGTGTCCACGACACCAACTACCGGTTCACCTTCGTCGGCGACGACGCCGACGACTACGACGAGGTCGCGTGAGATGGCCAAACGGTTCTACACCACCGAGTTTCGCGACAAATGCCTCGCGCTTGTCGGCGAGCAGATGAAGACTGCGTCCTCACGCGAAGAGGCCGTCGTCGCTGTCGCTGCGGCACTGCAGATCCCGGTCACCACCCTGCGTAACTGGGTGCGCCACGAACGCGGTGCAGCACGCGTGAGCCAGTTCCCCGCCGACACCGAATTGGCCGTCCGCGAGCTCCGCGACCAAGTGACCATCCTGCAACGCGCTCTCGGCCGCGAAAGGATCTGAACCGGTGAAAAGCACCGCCGGCAAGGGGACGTTGGTCGGCGTCGCCCTGTTCCTGTCTCTGATCTTGGCGCTGGTGCTGCTGATGTTCCCCGGCGACGACGAACCGAAGGTCGGGGACTGCCTGCCCGGCGGCGCACCGATCGCGACGTTCCCCGCCGGCACCAAGGTCAAGCCGATGAAGGCCGGCACCTACCAGTTGACGTCCGGGTTCGGTCCGCGCTGGGGCACCATGCACGAGGGTCAGGATTTCGGATCGGCTGCAGGCGAACCGATCTACGCCACCGCCGATGGTGTGGTGTCCAAAGCCGGACCGGCAACGGGGTTCGGTGAGTGGATCGTCATCGACCACAACATCGACGGACAGATCATCTCGAGCGTCTACGGACATATGTTCCCCGACGACCTCGAGGTGACCCCCGGCCAACAGGTCCACGCAGGCCAGGAGATCGCGAAAGTCGGCTACAACGGCGAAGTCTCACCACCCGGACCGGGAGGCGCGCACCTGCACTTCGAGATCTGGCAAGGCGGCCACGACGCCGGCGAAGCCGTCGATCCAGCCCCGTGGATCGCCGCAGCATCCGAGCCCGACGCCCCCGCCGGGAGCCCGACCGCGCCGTCGCCGTCCCCCACAGCACCGGCCCCCGGCGGCGATCTTCCCCCGCTACCACCATCGGTCGGCTCCGAGGAGCACTGGCAGGTCGACACCGTTCGTCTGGCCCGAGCGGTCGCGCAGAAGTTCCCCGAGATCAAAACGATCGGTGGGTGGCGTCCATACGACGCCTACGACGATCACCCCAGCGGCCGCGCCGCGGACATCATGATCCCGGACTACGACACCGGTGCCGGCAAGGAGCTCGGCGATCGGATTGTCGAGTACCTGATGGCCAACAAGACCGAGCTGCACATCGAGTACCTCATCTGGCGTCAGACCTACATCCCCGCCGAAGGCTCCTCGAACCTGATGGAGGACCGCGGCTCCCCCACCCAGAATCACTTCGACCACGTCCACGTCACCACCGTCGGTGGCGGCATGCCCGACGCTCTGACCACCTACGGCCCGGCACCGGGCGCAGCAGGCAGCCCAGGGGCGGTCCCGACCCCGTGCGGGGTCAATCCCGCTGCGAGCGGCGGTGAAACCGATCTCGCACCCGGAAAAGTGCCCCCGGAGTTCGAGCCGTGGGTGATCAGGGCCGGCAACACCTGCCCGCAGATCCGCCCACCCGTCATCGCCGGACAGCTCAAGCAGGAATCGGGCTTCAACCCCCGCTCGGTCAGCCCGGACGGAGCCGAAGGACCGGCGCAGTTCATGCCCGGTACCTGGCCCGGCTACGGGCGCGACGACGACGGCAACGGCTCGGTCTCCCCCTACGACATCGGAGACGCAGTGATGGCCCAAGGCCGCTACATGTGCGAGATCGCCGGCCAGGTCGACGCCGGGATCGCCAACGGGTCCATCTCCGCCCCCAACGGCCCGCTCGAGCTGTATCTCGCCGCCTACAACGCAGGGTTCGGCGCGGTCCAGTCCTCCGGCGGATTCCCCACCGGCTCACCGGACTACGTCAACCAGACCCGCCCCTACGTCGACCTGATCCAGCAGTACGCCACCGAATTCGCCTCGATCGCCTGAGCACACGACACGACAACCAAGGAGATACCCGACATGGCCAAACGACGCAGCACCCACAACTCGGTCGCCGAATGGGAGACCGCGAAAAAGACGGTCAAGGACAACCTCGACGACCTGCGCGCGCTCGAGACCCACGGCGAGCTTTACGCGTGGGCGAAAGAGCACGACCTCGCCGTTCCAGGCCTGTTCCCGAAGTTCAAGACCGAACTGTCCAAACAGCTGGGCATCGACTACGACGCACTGCGCGAGCAGGCCTACGCCCAGCGCAGAGAGCAGATCGCCGCAGCCGCCGCGGACGGGCCGGTACTCGAGATGTGGACCGCGGCCGACGACGAAGTGTCCTCGTTCGCTATCTGCGGACCCGAAGGAGCCGTCGTCACCTACAACACCTTTCACCCCGACGACAAGCTCTACCGCAATGGCGACCAGGACTCGGCCGACCTCTCGGTAGCGCAGCACGCGGTGTTCGTCGCCGGCCAAGCCCGCGAGGAACTCGACGTCGAGGCAGTCCGGCTGATCCTGCACGTGCTCAACCACGAAGTCGCGGCCGACGACCCGGCTCTGGAGCGAACCGCGCTGCGCGCCCGAGTACACGTGAGCATCGAAATCGACCAGGACAACCCGGCGGCGGAATGGTGCCGCGAGAACGGCTACAAGTCCTGGCGAGAGACGAACCTGACCACCCTCGTCGTCGACGAACGGATCGCAGGATGAAACGCGGGCAGCTCATCGCGATCAGTGCGGTGTTGGTGTTCGTCGTGGCCGTCGCCGCCGCCGTGATCACCCTCGTCAAATTCAGCGGCACCGACGACAGCCGCGGCCCGGCCACCGACGCCCACGTGCACCTCGACGAGGACCGCGGCTCCGATCCGGACGCCGTCGCCGAAGCGGCTCTGGCGGCGATGTTCTCGTGGCAACCGGCAGTCGATCCCTCCCCCGCTGCCGCCGTCGGACGCGCACAGCGCTGGCTCGGCGGGCAGCTCGCCGCCGACGCCGCACAACCGGCCGCGACCGGGGTCCGGCCCCTGCCGCAGTGGGCGGGCTGGCGCGACTCCGGGGACATCATCACGGCCACAGCACAATCGGGCGAAGCAATCAGCGCCTCCGGCACCCGGCAGGTACTCGACGTCGCACTCACCCAGACCGTCCTGCACCGCGACGGAAGCACCACCCCCTACCGCGACTACAGAGTCCGGGCAGTCGTCGAAAAGAACTCCCACACATGGCAACTGACCGAATACAACCTGGCACCGAAATGAGGACGTCGATCATGAGAGAACACATCATCAATCCGGACCCGATCGGTGCCTTCTTGCCAGCACCCTCGGGGTTCGACCTCGCAGCGCTCACGGTGATCAATACTGTGGCAGCTCTGCTCGTGTCGATCATCGTGCTGCTGTGGTCGGTTCGCCGGCACTGGGCGAAACCGGCAGCGGTGGCCCTCACCCTCGCCGTCCTCGTCGGTGCGGCGATCGCCGGGCACTCGATCGTCACACCCCACACCGCCCTGGCGGCGATCTCGTATCTCATGCCCGTGTTCGCCCTCGGTGTGGCCGGCCTGCTGCACGTGTTCGTGCACCACCGCCCCCGACCCGACCCGACGGACGATCCGATGACCGCCACCACCACGCAGGACGCGATCGAGGGGAAAGCGCTCTGATGGCACAGACACGCAGATCCGGAACCGGTGCCCGATCGCAAGAGAACCTTCTACCGGCGGTGCTACTCTGCATCGTCCTGGCCGTCGTGATCACCCTCGTCTTGTCCTGGTGGGCAGGAACATTCCTTGCCGGCGGCGACCCCAGCGGCAACCCCATACAGGGGGTGTTCGAGTCCGTCACCGGGCAGCGCCCATGGCCGTGGCAGTCGACGGCTATCGCCGTGGCATCGGTGGTGGCGATCGCTGCGGTCGCGCTGCCGATCGCAGTTCGGCGAGCCAAGGGACGTACCGAAGTCGACCGGGCCGCGCGCACGATGGTGGCACCGAACAAACTGCGTGGGGTCTCCCCGAAAGAGTCGCATCGCCTGATGCCTCAGCTCGACAAGTCGGATCCTCGGTCGTGGGGATTTCTTCTCGGCACGACAGTGGTGGGCGACAAGCCGGTGTACCTGTCGTGGGAAATGGTCATGGTCGCCCTGGCCGGCACACGGATGGGAAAGACCGTCGCCCTTGCGGTGCGCGCGACCCTGGCTGCGCCCGGCCCCGCAATCGTGACGAGCAACAAGCCCGACCTGTACGCGGCGACTCGCCTCGGCCGCGAACAGTGCGGACGTGCGTGGGTGTCCGACCTGCAGGGGGTCAGCGGATCGGTGCAGCTCAATTTCTGGTGGAACGCCCTCAAGCACGTCGCCACCCTCGCGCAGGCGCGCAAGCTCGCGTCATTCTTCGTCTCCGCGTCGACGAAGAAGGATGCCAAGACCGACGGCTACTTCGACGGCGGCGCTCAAGAACTGCTCGCCCTCTACTGCCTGGCGGCGGCATTGGCAGGCGGAGATCTCCTGCACGCGATCGGTTGGCTCGGAAGCGACCAGGACAAAACCCCCGCACACATTCTCGCTGCCTTCGACAAGAAGCGCGCGTCGGCGCGAGTCCTCGAAGCGCAGGGCCTGACCGAGCGTCAGCGCGACGGCCTGTTCGACATGGCGCGCCGATTCCTCGACATCCTCTCCGACGACGAGTACGCCCGCGCTGTCACCCCGCCGGCGCGCGCGATCATCGAAGTAGACGCCAGGGACAGGACCGTCGCCCCGCGTGTGACCACGCGGTACGAGGAGCCGCTGCACGATCTGCCCGAGTTCGACCCGCGGGCGTTCGTGGCCAGCACCGACACTCTCTACGCACTCTCGCTCGAGGGACCGGATTCGGCGGCACCGCTGACCACCGCGCTGGTGGGACAGATCTTCGACGAAGCGACCGCGTTGGCCTCACGGACCCCGGCACGCGCCTACGACAAGCAGATGCCGCGGTGGTGGCCGACCAGGCTGTGGCAGCCCACCGTCCGCACCCAGGGCGGTCGGCTCGACATTCCGTTGCTGGCCGTTCTCGACGAGGCCGCCAACACCGTGCTACTTCGCCAACTGCCGGACCAGTACTCGCACTTCGGTGGCCGCGGCATCATCCCGATCGCGATTCTGCAGTCACCACAGCAGGGTGCGCGAGTGTGGGGCCGTGACGAGTTCGATTCGATGATCGCCGGGGCCGTGCACTTCTACGGCGGCAACATCAAGGACAAGCACTACCTCAGCGACCTGTCCGACCAAATCGGTTCGCACGAAGTGCAATCGACCACGCGCAGCAACAGCCAGGGCACCCGCAGCTCCTCGCAGAGCTGGCAGGAACGTCCCATTCTTCCGATCAACGAACTCGCTGCCCTCCCGAAAAGCCGCGCCATCGTGGTCTTTCCGGAAAATCCACCCGTTCTGATCAAGAAGATCTGGTGGACCGACACCGAGGACGCCGACACCATCAAACAATCGATCATCGAATACAGCGGATCCGCCGAGCACGCGAAGGAACTGCTCGACGGCCCGTTCAACATCGACCACGAACCCGACCACGACGAACACGAACACGAACACGACTGGGACCGATCGGCGGTGAGCATCGATGGACGATGAATTCGACTTCGACACCGAACTGGACCTCGACGCCGAACCGGAGGTCGACCCCGCGTACGAATCGGTCGACGACTGGGTTCAGCACTACCTCGCCCGGGTGATCCAGCGACGCATCAGCGACCGACCCGGCCACGGACTGACCTGGGACGCCCGGTGGTGGCGGCACAGTGAAGCAGTCGCCCGACTGACCGCCCTGTGGTGGGCCTGGGAATCCGCGCGCCGCACGGTCGAGGACCGGGCCGCGATGTCGGGATGGTGGGTCGAGCACTGCGAACCCCACCTGCGGATGCTCCTCGACGGTGCCACCGGGCCGATGAGCGGCGCCGACGATGCCGGCACCTGGACTGGCTACGGACCCTTGACGTGCGATCCGGTCCCCGCAGACTGGGCCGCGGACGACCTCGTGGACCTTCCTCACGAGCACCCGATCCCGATCGGAGAGGACGCCGACGAGCTACCAGCCCCGGCGTTTCTGCGGCTCGAGGACTTCGTGGAGAAGTACCTCAGCCACGTCATCAACCGCAAGATCGACGACAAGCCCGGCCGTGGGCTGTCCTGGGATCGGCGCTGGTGGCAACACCAAGAGGTCGTGTCGCGGCTCAAGTCCCTGTGGTGGGCGTTCGAAGAAGCGCGCAGTTCACCCGATGATCCGGCGGCGATGTCGAGCTGGTGGCTTCGGCACTGCGACCCCCACATGAGGGTGCTCCTCGACGGCGAATCCGGGCCGATGAGCAACGCGGACGTCGACGGGAACTGGCCCGGCCACGGCTCGCTGGTCATCGCCTACCCACCCGAGGGCTGGAAGGCCCCAAAAAATCTGACCCCCTGACCACGATCGTCACCGAGACAAGGCCTCTCCCATGAAGACATCACCTGCACCCGCACCTGCACTCGCACCGTCGACAGCGCCGAGCGATCGGACCCGACTACTGGCATCGTTCGCATTGACGGCCGTCACCTGGTGGCTCACCTGGTCGATACCCCTCGCCCAGTGGGTCCTGTCCTCGTCGAGTGGCTCGGCCGACCCCGTCCGGCGAGCCGCCGCCAACGATGCTGTGACGCAGGGCTGGTGGGCGATCATGACCGTCGTCTTCGCACTCTCGACCGGCAGCCTCATCGCCGTCGCCCTCGACTGCATGAACGGACGCCGCTGGGCGCTGACGGCATGGAAGAACTCGGTACGTCTGGCGAGCACCGTCGTGGTGATGTGGGCCATCTGGACCGTGAGCGTTCTCGCCGCCGGCGGAGTGCAACCCCTATGACCGTGATCGAGCCCTCGACCCCCACCCGAACAGGCGCATGCACGCCAGAACCGCGAAAGGGAGCAATACCGATGAAGACGAGGACCCACGACAGTCCCATTTCCAGTGCGATCGTCAATCCGATCGGGGGCATCGAAGTGCGCGGTCATCACGCTCGGTGCGTACCCGATCGGAATCCTCGTGGCCTTCGGGCACGTACGAACCCGCGACGAGCACGGCACGGATCGCCCGTCCGAGTACTCACGGCCTGTATGGCCGTCCCTGTCGCTGCAGCGGTGCTGGCGGGATGCAATCCTCTGACAACGCCGCCGGACCCCGAGTTCACGCCAGCGGTCGTCTCCGTCTCCAGCGGGGTCGTCGACTGGGTCGTCGACGGCGACACCGTCGATGTGCGCCTGTCGACCGGCGGTGATCCGGTACGGGTCCGCGTCCTCGGTATCGACACCCCCGAAACAGTCGAACCCGACGCACCTGTGGAGTGCTGGGGGCCGGAAGCGAGTGCCTGGGCGCACCAGCAGCTCGACAACGCTACTGTCACCCTCACCACCGACCCGTGGTTGGTGCTGTCCGATCACGACCGCTACGGACGTCTCCTGCGTTACGTCCAGCTCTCTGATGGGAGCGACTACAGCGTCCGCGCCGCTGAAGCCGGCATGGCCCGCGTCTTCTCCATGAGCAATCAGCAACTATCGAGAGCTGCGGACTTCGCGACCGCGCAAGCGACTGCGAAATCCAACGGTGCCGGCCTCTGGGGCGCACCGTGCTTCGGCGAAACAGCCCGACGCTGACCAGTCTCATAATCCCTCGTGCACAACAACTCTCACCGATTCAGCCAGGAAAGGGCACCCATCGTGAACCAGATCCGCTCGTACGCGTCCTACTACCGACCGATCACCTGCACCATCGCCGCGGTCGCCGCACTGACCATGGGATGCAGCTCCGCCGCCACCACACCACCGTCGGCGGCACCTCAGTCCAGCAGCAATGACCGCACCGCGGTACTCGACCCCGACGTCGACGCCAGCCGTGCCATGGACACCGCCCGCAACGGCGCGGAAATCCTGCTGTCCTGGTTCCCTTCCAGTGACGCCAACGAGGCATCGGCCGCCGACCGTGCACGCGGCTACCTTGCCGACAGTCTGGTCGACCGCATCGTCTCGGCCGAAGCAGGCAAGCCCGCCCAGAGCCGGTTGTGGGCCCGAATGGCCGAACATCGGCTCACGGTGCAGGCTCGATGCACCGCCACCGCCGCACTACCCGAGACACCGCGCAGCATCGCAGTGGATCTCACGTGTGAGCAGACGGCTACCGCTCTCGAACCCACACCGCTCGACGTCGTCGAGCGAACCGTACGAGCAATCGTGACCGCCGACGGCCAGCAGGTGCGAGTGACAACGTTCTCGATGTCCCCCGCCGACTTCACTGGTGCAGCATGACCGCCGCTGCCGAGATACCCACCGCGCGAACGGGTATCGTCGCTCTTCTGCGGCACCGAAGTATCGATCTGTCTCCGAGTACCCCATCGTCCGAAGGATCGTGACTCCATGACCACAGAGCAGCGCACCACTATTCTCGGACGCAAACACAACGCGTCGAGGGCCGACCAACTGGCAGATCCCGTTGTGCTGACCCGACTCGCCACCCTCGCTTTGTCGCTTTACCTGGCGGTCATGCTGGGCTTCAATATCGTCACCCTTGCTGTAGTGGTCGTCGTCGCGGCCGTGGGTGCGCAGGTGAGCACCGAGTTCGGCCAACGTGAGACGCTCGTAGAGCGTGTGCTGGCCAAGCGGAGGGCACGGCAGTGAGGTGGCTCGACTTGCGGCAGCTGTCCTCGTCGAAGTGACCTTGGCAGCCTTCCCGACGGTTTAGTGAGCCGGTTTCGCGTATCTACTCGCTCATTGCGCGTCCCAGATACGTTTCGAGAGCTTGACGGATCTCGGACTCCACCTCTTCAGCGGGACGGTTCTCGGGGCTGAATGTCTGCCATTGGTCCCAACGAACACCGAGCTCACCGGCGAATTTTTCGAGAACACGCGCACGTCGTTCATCGAGCGAATCCGCATCCAAATGGTGGTCCAGGACACGTAGATCGCCGAAGTTGAACAACAGAAGGTCACGCGCGAGCACACGTGGATCTGTCGAATCATCGGGCAAGGTTGGCAGCAACGTTCCGTAGCGCTTCATCTCGTCTCGTTCGCGCGCGGCTCGTTCCTCGAACTTCTTTTTCTCCCAGGGTTTTCCGTGATCGAACATCGCAGAGTGCCTGTGTGGGTGGCGGTAAAGGAAGTCGGGAACTTCGGAAACCACGGGAGTGCGCAGAAACTCCAGCATTTCCTCCTCACGGGCTCGTAGTTCGAGCTCTGTCGCTCCTGCTGCTGCTGCGCGTAGAGCACCTACGCGGGCGGCGTCCACGTCCTCCTCGCGCGGCGTATACGGCCGCGCTACCTCGCATCGGGCGAAAGCGCAGCTGTAGGTGTCGAGTTCATCGGCCACAGAACCGATGCGGTACTGCTCCAGGTTCTGTTCGGGCCGTGCGACGTCGGGCAGCCGCGTGGTGTCCCACTCGAATGCGGCGTCGACTGCGAGCTGCAGCCGTTGTTCGGATTTCTCCCACAACGAGTGGGCAAGCGCCCACACGTCGATCGAGTGCAGCCTCCTTGCGATGCCGACCGGATGGAACGGTGTGCGGGCCATATCACCGACCTGCTGTTTTCTGATGTGCATCGTTCGCGCGACTTGCGCGTGTGTGTAGCCGGCCGCGAGCAGTTGTTTGACGGTGGGATTGAGGACCAGCATCTTCACGAGTTCGTCGAACGTGGCCACGTATGCGTCGGAGATCTGCCTGGCAGATCCAGCCATTCGTACCGTAGTTGCATCAAGTGCGGATTCCATTCTGCAACCATAGCCGTCCGGGTTCCCGAATGGGAACCGAGCTGGTTCCCTCGGCGGAACGTCCAACGGGCAGCCGTTTAATGCACATCGGCCAGTTCACGCTCCCGAGATGATGCGCTCCGCTACCCGAGTTGATGGGAACGCGCATTCCAGCAGGGGTAGCGAATAGGGGGGCAGCTGGGTGGAGGTCGGTTCCGATGGAAGGTCCAGCCAGGCACCAGGAGCACCGACGCGGTTACGGTCGCGCAGCAGCAGCCGACCATGTTGCAGGCCTGCCGTCGTCGACTCCGAGCTGACTTTGACCTGCCCGATTCCCAACGGCTCCTTGTCGAGAAGGAAGACGGCCAGGTTCTCCTCCGCGCGCCGGGCGCGAGCGGCATCCATCTCACCTTGCACGACGGGGTCGGCGGTCGAAGTTTCGTATGGGGTGGCATCGTTGTAGCGCGCGCATGCGCGCACTCGGTGCCATTGCGCTATACCTGCCTCGACCATCCCGATGATGCTCGGGCTCGTCCAGCCGACGAAGTGTCCGGATCGGGCGGGGCACATGTACGCGTGCGCTTTGTCCAAGTCGTCGGCTCCGAGTGCAGTGTTCATCGGAACTGCTGCTGCCAGTGTGGGAATCGTCGAGCTGCGGGTATCGATCAAGGCCTGGCGAGACCAAAGATGCCCCCTCGAACCAGCTGCATCCGGGGGTGGAATGAGACCTCTGCGAAGGTACCCGTCGACGGAACTTCGGGAAAGGCCGTAGAAGTCTTCGAGATTCGCGCGCGACAGGTATCGCGAGGGGCTGTGTGTGGAAGTTGTCATACGTCGACCCTGACACGCTTCCCCGAGAATGTCAACGCGTAAACACATGATGCATAAATACATAAACCGATTAGGTTTACGGGCTTGTCCAATCCCCGCTGTCGCTTCTCGACCAGGTCTGCTCGTGTTTCGGGGCGACAGCGTTGGTGGACGCTCTGTAGAGGTCGTACTTCACAACCTCTGAGAAGCTCCTGGTGATTCGAAGCGCGTTCGATTCGCAGGCCGACCGGGCCTTACCTGTGGCGAATAGCCGAGTTACGGCCGACGCGGGTAGCCACCGGCCGCCCATTGCCGCCTTCGGATCGCCGGGACGGGCCAGTGCGTTCTCGTAGCCTGCCCGCCATCGTTCGACGACGCGTGCGAGCGAGAGTTCCTGCGTCGCCTCGACGTCGATCACGTGGATCTTGTACCCGAAGTCCCTGAGCTGGCCGGCCAAGTATCTCGCCCACGGCATGTGCCCCAGAGTTCCGTCGACGGCGATTGCTTCCCCGGCGTACATGGCCTCACTCAGCGCACGGGCGTGCAGAATTGTCGACTCGTGGTGCACCAGAGCGGAGAGCTCGAAGGGATGAAACCGCCCTGTTCGATTGTCTCGCAATGTTTCTGGGAGCAGAGTCAATATCGACCCGTCGAGCACTGCCGCTTCGAGCAGCAGCGTTTTGAAGTCGTCGGCGTCGATGCGGCGATGCTCTGCGAGATGGGAGCCCGGTGCGCCCATCAGAGTGCTCTTGCCTGCAGCAGGCGGGCCGGCGAAGAGCGCGGCTTTGCGCTCCTGTTGCAGCGCCGGAGTGTCAGTTCGCCAACGAGCGAGGAGGGCAGTGTGCACCCTTCTGTGCGCTGCGGTGGGCACCCATTCGCCCGCCACTGTGCGGAAGTGAGCTTTGACCATGACGGTCGCATTCGGGGCGTTGATGTTGAGTGGACCGCCGGGCAGCGACAGACTTTCCAGTCGCGCTCGGCGGTCCTCTGCGTCTTCGTGGGACAAGTCAGTCTGCTACTGCCTCGAGGATGCGGTCGTACTCGGCGTCGTCGATGAATCGATCGTCCAATGCCCTGCCGACCTGGAGATTGAATCCCGACAGGTTCAGCGGCGGCACGTCACCCTCTCCGTCCGGGCTCATCTCGGCTCGCGAGTAGACCCAAGACGAGAGCTGCTTGATCATCGCCTCGCGACTGAGCAGTCCAGCTGCGCAGCGTGCCGCGATCTCGTAGGGAGTTCCACCAGCCGTTCCCGGCCGAATGTCCGGCGCATCGATGCGTGCCATCTTCAACCACTGTGAGATGGCCGGCTGGCTGACCTTGTTGGCTTCGGCCAGGTCTGTCTGATGTACCCCACGCTCGTAGGCCTGCCGCACCTTGCGGAGCTGCTCGATACGAGCGAGCACGACATGAGCCTTGGCGGTCGTCATGGTTGTTTCGAGTTCCAGTAGATCGGTCATGACTACCTCCTTTGATATAAGAAAGCTTATACCTGCTGTTCAACGGCTGCAAATAGAAACTATTCCGGCACTGCCATACCTATCTCTATATGCACAACAAGGGCCACACCTGGACTACCGCTCGGGTCCGATGTCGCGGTCCCGATCGGCTGCAGAGGGCGGTGGTCGATCGATGTCGCGGCGTCTGTTCGCCTGTCGGTTCAGCATGGACTTCAACGACGGTGCGCTGGGAGTGTGTCCATCGTTAGGTGACGTCGCCGCGTCTGGCTCTGCCTCGAGCTGTCGTATCCCCTCGTCTGCGGCGTAGCGGGCGGCGTCGCGACGTTCTTCGAATCCGGAGGTCGTGGTGTCGGGTCCGGTCCATGCGGTCCAGTGCCAGGTGCGGTCGGTCCATTGGATCGCTGCTCCCGGTGCGCCGCTGTCGCGGTCGGCTCCGCGTTGGAAGCGTGATCCGTCAGGCGATTTCGGCTTCCATTGGTCGTCGGCGCGGCGTGCGTCTCGCTCTGCTTGGGATGCAGCCCACTTTTCGGCGAAGGCCTGCATTCGCTCGGGGACGGACTCGACGAGCGCCGCCCGGCTGCTGTGCTGGGCGTCGGCGTGTGCGGGGGTGGGGTTGAGGTCGAGGCTCCATTTCGGGTACAGCCCGTGCGATCGGCGCCGGTCGAGGTCGCGGCCGCGTTCGGTGAGCGCTTCGGGTGAGTTCTCGCGGGCATTGACGTCCGCTTTGAGTTCGGCGAGCGCGTAGCGGGCCTGGGCGAGTTCGTCGGTGCGCGTGAAGATTCGGTCCTCTTGGGCGGTGAGCTCGGTCAGCCTCCCGGCGATGTGCGCGCGGTCGGCGTGCGCTGCGGTCGCGCGCACGGGCAGCTCCCTGATCATGTTGCGCATCTGCTGGAGGATCCCTCGCGCGGCGGTGGCGCTGGACATCGCTTCGGTGAGTTTGCGGTGCTCGACGTAGCGCTTAGGCCCTGCATCGATGGACAGTTCGAGCTGGTCATTGACCGGGCGGTAGGTGCCGGCGATCGCGACGCCGGCGATCTCCGCGAACTCGCTCGGTCGTCCGCTCTTGACCGCCCGCATGTCGATGTAGGTGGTCTGCAGGACGTTCTGCAGCGCGTCGACGAGCGATTCGGTGTCGTCGTCGGCGGCAGTCCGGTGATCGATGGTGATCATCTTCTCGGCGCGGTCGTCGATGTCGAGCCATGCTGCAGCGCGGTCGGCATTGGCCTCGATCGTCGGCATGTCGGCGTCGAGTCGCTGGGCGGCGCGGTCGAGGCGGTCGATGGCCGCGCGGCGGGAGGCGTTCGCGTTGGCGATCATGGTCTGTTCGGATTCGAGCGCGTCGACGTGTGCCTGCTGCTCGATCGCGCGGACGTAGACGGGGTCGCCGGTGGCGGCGGCCTTGGTCTGCGCGGCCGACAGGGCGATGTCGCCGCCGACGTCTTCCATCGTGTCCGGGATCTCGCCGCCGCGTAGCTGCTGGACGGAGTGGGCTTTGCGTTCGATGATCTGCCACATGGTGGCGTCGTAGGAGCGTCGGGCGACGATGTTGACCACGTCGACCTCGCGGTGGACGTTGCCCTGCCGGATGATGCGCCCGAACCGCTGTTGCATGTCGGCTGCGGTCCACGCGGGATCGAGAGAGATGAGCTGTTTGAGTAGGCGTTGGGCGTTGACCCCGGTGCCGAGCTTGGGTGTCGAGCCGATCAGCACGCGAACCTTGCCGGCTCGGCAGTCGGCGAAGAGCTGCTGTTTCTGTTTCGGTGTCGGGTAGTCGTGAATGAACACGACCTCCGATCGCTCCATTCCTCTGTCCACCAACGCTTCTCGCAGTCGCGCGTAGAGACTCTTCTCCCCCGCTCCACCGGCCTTGGGGGTGCCGCGGTCGCAGAAGACCATCTGGAACACCCCGCGGGCGTCGGGGCCGTGCCGGTCGGCGGGGGTGAACAGGTCGCGGTGCTCGAGGTGGGTGTTCCAGAGCAGATCCGCTGCGACGGCGACACGGTCGTGTTCGGGTTCGGGTTCGGGCAGTTTCGCCAGCGTCGGGTGCAGGGAGGCGTTGCGTCCGTCGTTGGAGATCTTCAACGCGTTGTCGACGTCCATGCTGCGTCCGGAGGTCGCGGCCATGCGTTCGTCGAGGTCGAACATGAAGTCGCGGACCTGCGGTGCGAGGTCGAATTCGACGACCAGCGGCTTGCCGGTGCGCATTCGCGGCAGCTCCACGGGGATCTGGTCCTCGGTGACCACGTCGCGGAACTGATCGACCATGGCGATCAGTTGCCGCAGGTTCTGGTACTCGGCCATCCGCGAGATCGGCCGCAGTGAGGTGCCGGTGATGTTCATTTCGACGGTGGTGCGTTGTTTGGCAAATGTCTGTGCCCAGGCATCGATGTGGCCGATGCCGGCGGCGTCGAGCAGATCGGGGCGCAGGTAGCGGTTCATCACCCACAGCTCGGACAGGGAGTTGCTCACCGGCGTTCCGGTGGCGAAGGCGATCGCTTTCGCGGGCGCGTCGGGTTGTCCGGATTCGATGTTGCGCAGGATGGCGCGATCGCGCAGCCAGCGCGCTTTCATCTCCAGGTCGGAGGCGCGTTGCGATCCGTCGGGCAGGGACAGGTCGGCGGAGTTGGAGGTGCGGGCGAGGTTCTTGTAGTAGTGCGCCTCGTCGACCCACAGGAAGTCGCAGCCGGACTGCTCGAATGTCAGGCCGGTGTCGGATGCTTTGGAGGACACCAGTTTCTGCTGTTTGGCTTGTTCGCGTTTGAGGACACGTTCGATCTGTTTGACGGTGTGCTCGCCGCCGGTCTCCTTGGCGCGTTCGAGGCCTTCACGTAGTTCCATCATGCGGGTCTCGATGTAGGCGAGTTCGGTGTCTTTGCTGACGGCGATCAGCTTCATGACCGATTCGGGCACGATGACCATGTCCCAGTCGGTCACGGCGGTTTGGCCGATGAAGCGTTGCCGGTCGCGGGGCCCGGACAGGTCGCCGCCGACGAGCACTTTCGCGGCCGGGTAGGCATCGCGTACCTCGGCGGCCCATTGGTCGACGAGGTGGTTCGGCACGACCACCCACGGCTGACGTTTGTGTCCGAGTCGGCGCATCTCCATGCAGCTGATGGTGATGGTGAGGGTCTTGCCCGATCCGACGCAGTGATCGAGCAGGATCGTCTCCCCGTGAGTCAGACGTTGTTCGGCTTGCCGCTGGTAGTAGTACGGAATGTAGTTGGGGTTCAGGCCCGGGTATTGCTTGTGCTCGGTGGCGAACTGGGGTTTGACGAACCGGTTGAACCGCCCGTTGTAGACCTCGGTGAGGTGCTCGTAGCGGGCCGGATCGGACCAGAGCCACTGTACGAACTTCTCTTCCAGCCGTACTGCGCGATTGCGCAGGTCGGTGGTGTGTTTGGGGTGGAATCGCGGTTTGGGGTCGCGGTCGAGCTCGCTCTCGGTCTTGAGCACTTCGACGGGCTTGTTGTTGGCGATCGCGGTGAACAGCTCGAGTCCGGAGTAGCGGCCGGCGATGCCCCACGGGTCCTCGTAGCCTTGGGGGTCGTCCCAGTTCGGGGCCGAGCTGGTCTCGAACTGCCAGGTGGCGTTGACCGCGGCGTACGAGACGGTCAGCTCGTCGGGGTCGATCCCGAACTCCTGGACCAGGAACTGCTTGTGGTTGTCGACTCCGACCCATTCCGCGCCGGGGCGCACCCCGATGCGCGCGGGGTCGGCGTCGGGTGGCACGACGGATTCGAGTGCGTCGACGACGCCGGTGTAAACGTCGGGGTTCTCGGCTTCGGCGACGCGGGCGCGGGCGAGTTTGCTGCGGACGTCGCCCGCGAGGAACTGGCCGGCGACCTCGTAGGTACTCGGATCGGTGAGTGAGGGGTAGATCTTGCCTCGCGCTCGGTCGAGTATGTCCTCGACGTCGGTATCGAGGAGCTCGGCCACCCGTTCGGGGTCGATGCGGCCGCTTTCGTCGAAGGCGATGGCGATCGCTTCGTCGATGCCGGCGGCGCTGGTGGCGCGTTCGGTGGTGAAGGTGACGTCGGTATCGAAGATCGAGGTCTTGGATGCCTGCTCGGTCTCGTCGTCGAAGAGTTCGAGGGATCGCACCATCGCCATGCGGGGGTCGAAGCTGATGGCCCCTTGCAGGTGGTGGCGGCTCTTGCGGGGCCCTTGCGCCGGGGTGCGTGCCTTCTCCAGGAGTGCTTCGGTGACCTCGGTGGGCATCTCACCCCGGTAGGGGGGTAGATCGAGGTCTGCGAGGTCGTCGGGGTCCACCCCTCGATCGACGGCAGCCTGCTGGGCGGCGTCGATGCGCCACTGCGCTTCGAGGGCGGTGAAGTTCTCGGCGGTCTTCTCGGGGCTGTTCTCGGTGGCGTGGTTGGTCCACTTGAACCGGTTGATGAAGCCGTATCGGCTGGTGTAGTCGGTGTATTGCCGATCGAGCTTCTCGCGCAGATCTTGTCGGTGTTCGGGTGTCGAGTCGGCGGTGCGCGCGCTGTCACCGATGTCCAGGACGGTGTCGCCCATGGCGAGCAGTCGTTGCCACTGATCGTTGATCTCGCGGCCCTTGGCGGGGGTGAGGACCCATCCGGCACCGACTTGGTACTGCTCCCACCGTGAGCTGTGGGCGTCGAATCGCAGTGTGCCGGGGATGGTTCCGGTATCGGTCCCGTAGTCGGTGTGCAGGCCTGCGGTATCGAGCTCGTGATGCTGGGTTCGATCCGGAGCCGCGGCGGTCATCGCCAGGCCCGAGTCCAGGGCGTCGTCGACGATGGTCTCCAGCGCCCGGGTCAGCAGGACTGGTACGGATTGCGATTGCGGGGCAATGACTTTCATCGTGGTCGAGCCGTACATTCCGGAACCGACCTCGACGGTGCCCAGGATGCGGTCCCGATGCCGGTTGAAGTATCGGTTCAGGTGGGCCGGTGCGGTGCTGTCTCCGTTCCCAGTGGGAAGGGTGACTTGGGTCCACAGCGTGGTCTGTTCGGTGGCTTCGCGGCCCGGCTCTCGCCGGCGGAAGATCAGCACGTCGGTGAGCACGTCGGTGGCGGCCTGGCGGCGATGCGCGGCCGACGGTAGCCGGACGCCGCCGACGAGGTCGCCCAGGGCGGCGATCTCGCGCCGCGCGGCCGGGCGCACCGAATCGGAGGTGAACGTGCTGGTGATGACCGCGACGTACCCGCCGGGGGCGGTCAGGTGCAGAGATTTGATGATGAAGTGGTTGTGGATCGAGCGACTGTTGGGGTTGTGGATGTCGTCGTAGACCGGATAGTCACCGAACGGGACGTTGCCGATCGTTGCGGTGAACGTGCCGTCGGCGGCGAACGCTGCCTCGAATCCGTGGTTACGGATGTGCTGGTTCGGATAGAGGTGATGGGCGATCGCTGCGGTGATCGGGTCGAGCTCGACGCCGACCATCTTCGTTCCGGTGGGGGCTAGACCGACGAAGTGTCCACTGCCGCAGCCCGGTTCGAGGACGCGGGCACCCTCGGGCAGACCGGCGCGTTCGACGGCGCGCCAGAGGGCAGAGGCGATGGCGGGGTCGGTGTAGTGGGCGTTGACGGTGCTCAGGCGGGCTGCGGCGTAGTCCGGGGCGCTGAGCAGGGTGCGCAGTTCCTCGCGCTCGGGCTCCCATTCGGTCTTGGCGGTGTCGAATATCTGCGGCACGCCGCCCCATCCGGACCAGCGAGCGAGGGTGTCTTGCTCGGCGGCGGTGGCGGGGCGGGACTCGGCGTCCAACCCCTGAACGATGGCGAGGGCGTCGAGGTTGGCGCGGGCTCGGGCTTTGGCTCCGGACGGGACGAGAACGTCCGTGCCGAGAACGAAATCGACTGCGGGAGAAGCATGTCGGGCTGAGTCGGCGGCGGAGTCGATCCCGCTACCTAACGGTTCCCGGCTGGGTTCGTCTGCGTCGACGCCGCTGAGTTCGGGGGCGGTTTCGGGTTCGGGTGTCGCGTCCGGTTCGGTCGTGGTCTGGGGTTCGGGTTCTGGCGTGACGGTGTCGGAGACGTCGGCATAGCGGCGGGCGGTGTCGGCGCTGATGTAGACGGTGGAGCCGTCGGGGCGTTGGGCGGCGATGAGGCTGTTGCTGCGCCACAACGGGCTGGTGAGGGGTTCTCCGGTCTCGTACTGGGGCACCTCGACCGGCGCGTGGTGTACCTCGCGGGGTGTCGCGGTGTCGGCGGAATCGTCAGCGGGAAGCGATGTTTCGGTGGTCGCAGCGGCGTGCCTGGCAGCATCGGTGTTGGCGGCGGTGGTGTAGCCGTGGATGAAGTCGGCGCGGATCTGTGTGGCGTCGACGCTGTCGGAGGGCAGGGATTCGAGTGCTGCGGCGACGACGGGGTCGGCGGAGGGATCGGGCGCGGCGAAGGGCGCGCGCGGGTCGTAGGCGCGGCGGCCTCGATCGTCGAAGTCGACGATCGCAGCGGTGGCGGCATTGTCGAGCTCGTTCTGGGCGAGGTGCTGACGTGCTGCTTCGTCGGTGGTCTCTGACCCTGTGGGGTCCGGCTGGGTGGGGTCGGCCTCGGGTGCCCGGTGGTGGGTCTGCCAGAGCAGGTCGACCAGCTCGTGGGGAAGTGCGTCGAGGCGGGCAGGATCGGCCAGCAGCGATTGTGCGGCGCCGGTGAGCGCGGTGTCGGTGTCGTCGATGCCGACGACGGTGTCGAGCATGACCGTTTTCGTCCGTGCCAGTGCCCACGACTGGAACTGGGCGAAGGTGTTCGATGACGCCTGAGCCGAGACGGTCAGATCCGCGTCGGCGAGGACGGCGGCGCGGATGCGCTCGGTGAGTACCTCGTGTGCCGACGCGGGCGGGGGTGCCGGCGGCGTCGTCTCGTCGGTGCTGCGCAGCAGTGGCAGCTCGCCGGCGAGGATGGCCTTGATGGAGCGGTCTGCCTCGGCTTTGGTCAGGCGCGCGTCGACTGTGTCGTCGGGTAGTCCGGATCGGGCGAGCAGCGTGCGCAGGGTGTCGAGTTGGCGTCCGGTGGCGGGGTCGTTGGCCCAGGTCGGCGGCGTGCGGCGTTGCGCGGCGTCGGCGCGGGCGGCGGCGCTGTGGTTGATCGAGGCGGGATCGATCCCGGCGGCGCGCAGGGCGTTGCCGAGCTGCCCTTCGGCCGCGCGGGCGCGCTCGTAGTCGGCGAGCAGTCGGGTGCGGCGGTAGGACAGGTCCGAGATCCGCTGTGTCAGTGCCTCGATGCCGTCGCGGTTGTCTTGCTGGCGTGCGCGTTCGAGCGCGCGCTCGGCGTTGTCGAGGTGCTGCCTGAGCCGGCCTCCTCGGTGCAGAATGTCGGCGGTGGCCGTGTGGGCGTCGACCCACTGCGCCCGAAGGGTCAGAAGGGAGTCGTGCCCGGCGTCCGGTCCATCTCGTCGAGGATCAACGTTTCGAGGTCCGCGGCGATCGGATCGCTCGCTGTGGTCGGCGTCGGCTGGTTGTCGTCGAGTCGTTGCTGGATCAGCGCCTGGGCGAGCAGCAGGAATCGACCCGGGCGGTCCATCCACACCCGGTCCACGATCCGGCTCGCCAGCGGCGAGATGTCCACCGACAGTGTCGTCCAACGCATCTCGTCGCCCTTGTCCTGCGCGCTCTGCAGGTGCGCTCGGCGCTCCTCCTCGATCACTGCGTCCGTGGAGATCACCCGTTGGTAGATCTCCTCGGTCACCTGCGGGTAGAGGTGTTCCTCGAGGATCTTCGATCGTGCCGAGTGCCAGGCCGTGGTCATCAACGCCACGGTCGTGGGGTAGTCCGGTGTCACGCCCGGGTTCTCGGCCCGCCACCGATCCATCAGGAAGCCGTGGGCGCTGTCCCCCACCGTTTCCTCCACCAGTTGGGTCAGTCGTGCCGCTTCGCGTTCGATCTGTTCCTCGCGTGCGGTCTCGGGCAGGTCCGGATCGAGTCCGATCCACTCCCCCCAGATCCTGCGCACTTCGTCGCGGATCCGCAGATCCACGGTCATCTCCGGTTCCGACATCGTCGGTCCCCTCTCCGATCGAAAACAGGGACGGTTGGTCCTGGTCGTCACGCGCCATGGTCGCTGCGCCCCCGCTCGGTGTGTGGTGAAAGCGAAAAATCTACTCGTGCGGCACACCGGCTCGGTGCGTCCGTTCGGCTGGTCGGGCTCGTCCATCGTGGTCCGTCCTTCGTTCGGTGCTCACAGTTCATGTCCACGGTCCTTTCGTGGGCCGCTCTCGGGTTCTCGGTGCGGTCCCTTGCTTCCCTTTGCCTGCTGTTTGCGTAGTCGTTCGCGTACCGCGTCTTCGGCGGCGCGTTCGTCCTGCGTGAGGGCGGCGCGGCGGTCGAGTTCTGCGCGGTAGCGAGCCAACGTCGCGGCCCCGCTCTCGCTGGGATTGAGCCGTTGACTGAGCGTGGTCTGTTTGATCTTGGCTTTGAGCTCGGGTGTTGCGGTCTTCATGGCCTTGGTTCCTTCGGCGATGCGTTCCTCGATCAGGTCCGGATCGACTGTGGTCTCTGTCGGTTCGGCAGTAGCAGTTGCCTCAGTGCTGACACTGCTCGACACCGATGGGGCGCTCTCGTCGGGAAGCGATGTCCCGTGCAGGTCCGGCTCGGAGTCGGGCATCGCCGACGCTTCGGATGCCGGGAGTTCCGAATCGACGGACTCGGTGGTGAGTGCACGGGGATCTCGGGAGGGCTCGACCGCCGCGAACGCTGGATCCGACAGAGCAAGGCGCGCTGTGGTGCGGTCGGATCGAGCCGGTGTACTGCGATTCTGCGCAGGCTTTTTCGGTGCGGCGGTGGGGCTTGCACGGTCGACGTCGGGCTTGGTGAGGACGGCGACCTGGCCGCGACTGTCCGGCTCGGGCGAGCGTGCCGGCGGCAGGGGGGTGTGTTCGGCGACGGTGGGGGCATCGTGGTGGGCTTCGTGCATTTCCGCGCGCATGATTTCGCCTTCGAGTGCGCGGACGGTGGCGCGGGCGTCGTCGACGGACATCTGGTCGATGCTGGCGGCTGTGTCGCGGATGACGTCGGCGTCGGCGGTGGTGACGATGTTGCCGGGTCCCCCGGCGGCGGTCTCGAGGTCGGTCTGGGCCCGCTGCCAGAGTTGGTGTGCGTCGCGTTCGGTGGCGTGAGCGTGCTCGCGCAGTATCTCGAGCAGGGCGAGGTCGGCTTGGGCGTGGAGTGCGTCGTCGTCGCGGCCGTCCTTGGTCGCGGCTGCCGCGACTCGGGCGAGGTCTCGGCATCGGGCGTCGGTGGTTTCGAGTTCGTGGGTGGTGTCGAGCCACCGGGCGTGTGCGTCCTGTGCGGCGAAGTACAGCGGGCGCAGGGCGTCTGCGCGGGTGCGGATATCGACGATCATGGAGATCGCGGCGGTCATCGCGGGGCCTCGTTCGTCGAGGTACGCGCGCCAGAGATCGTTGCTGCGGGTGCGTGCGTCGGCGAGCTCGGCGTGCAGGGCGGCCACGCGTGCGGCGGGTGCGATGTCTTCGTGTTCGGGGCGGACCATGCGCAGGGAGTCCATCGACTCCGCGAGCATGTCCCAGTCGGCTCCGGTGTCGTACTCGAAGTCCGGTGGGGGCAGGTCGGACTCCGGGTCGGGAGGCAGGTCCGCGTCGCTGGGCTCGGGGTAGTAGTCGTCGAAGCCGACGTCGAACACCGGACCGGTCTCGATGACGGTTGCGGTGGTGGTCTCGGGGTCGTGGGTCTGTGCGGCGGCGGGAGTCGATCGGTACGGGTCGGCCTTTCCGGCGACCGTTGCTGCTGCCTCCTCCTCGACAGGGTCGACCAGTGCGTGCTCGACGGCCGGGAAGTCGTCGTGGGTGAACTCGTGATGGCTCAGGGCGGTGATTCGCCACGCCAACGCTTGGGTGAGTTCGTCGGGGCGTAGTTCGTCGTCGGCGTCGCGGGCCTGGGTGAGCAGCGCATCGGTGAAGGCGAGGATCTGCTCCGGCTCCCAGTCGATGGGTGCGTTGTCGACCGCGGCGACGAGGGAGGGCCATGCGTGATCGCTGCGGATCGTGCGGGCCGTCTCCTCGCCGAACACGACGTCGAGCGCGGGCGTCCAGTGCGGTGCGAGGTGCTTGGACGTTGTCGTGGAGTCCAGTGCTGCCGGGCTCAGGGTGCGCGAGAGTCGCCACCACAGGGCTGCGGCGGGCATCTCGTCGGGAAGTGGGCGGTCCCCGGTGACCGAGCGCAGCAAGGCGGGGACGTCGAGTCCGGCGCGGCGGGCGGTGGTCAGCCGGAGTGCGAGCACCGGCCAGAACGGGTCGGTGAGGATCCGCGGCTCGATCTTCTGCGCGAGCGCTCTCCAGGCGTTGGTGGCGGCGTGGGGCGAGCCGATGACCCTTGCTGCCCTCTTGTCGAGCCTGTTCTGCTGCCGCTTGTGTGCGGCCGCGAACTGCCAAGGGCCGGTGGGCCGGAGGTCGATGTCGTCGACAGTGCGCGCTGCGCGCCACACGGCGAGGTCTGCGAGCAGGTCGGGGTGGTCGAGGAAGGGGCGAGCCCAGACCGGCGCGGTCTCGCTCGTCCAGTCGTGGGCGCGTTCGTCGACTGCTGTCGAGAGGGTGTCGACCAGGTCTGCTCGGGCGGTGAGGTAGCTACCCCACGTGGGGTCTTTTCGGAGGGCGGTGGGGATGGCGGGCAGCCACGGCAGGGGTCCGTGGCCGGCGGAGTGCTCCCCGCTCGGGTCGAGTCTCCAGTCCAGCACGGCGGCGACGTCGACGGCGGTGTCGAGTTCGCGGTGGTTCGCGGCGGCGGTGAGGACGGCGATCGGATCGGTTCCGTCGACGGCGAGGATGGCCAGGTGCTTGCGCAGCACCGGCCATGCGGCGGCGTCGGTGACGCCGGGGACGCTCGTGTCCGCTTCGGTGTCGATGCGCTCCATCTCGTCGTCGCCGAGGACCTGTTCTGCGGCGGTGCCGACGGCATCGTCGTAGGCCGCTGCGGCGATCGGGAGTCGCTCGGCGGGGTCTGCGAGGCGGCGGGCGGCGGTGGTGGCCGATTCCTGCGCGCCGTCTCGGCCGAGGATGCGGGTGAACAGGTCCACCGCCGTCTGAGGTGTGACGGCTTCGGGGGTGATGACCGAGTGTTCGTCGCCGTCGAGGGCGGACCCGAAGTACAGGTGGTTCTCGTGGCGGCCACGGGTGGCGGCGACGTAGGCGAGCTGGCGGGTCTCGTGTCCGCTCAGAACGGTGTGGCAGGTGTCGGCGGTGATGCCCTGTGCGCCGTGGATGGTGCGGGCGTAGCCGAGGGTGACCTGTTCGCTGACGTAGTCGGCGGGCAGGGTCACCACGCGGCTGTCTCCGATGCGGCGGACTTTCAGGCTGCCGTCGGCGTTCGTTTCCTCGATGGTCCACCGGTTGCCGTTGCGGACGAAGTCGGTGGCACCGACGACGAGTCGTCGATCGTTGCGGCGGGTGGTGATGACGTCACCGACCGAGGCGTGCAGTCCGTCGGCCACGGTGATTTCGCGGCCGATGACCGTCTTGCCCGTCGCTGCGAGGCGGTCGATGCGGGCGCGTTCGTTGAGGGTGCGGACCGTCTCACGGGTGGGGGCGAGCATGACTGCGTCGAGGCCGTTGTCGATGTCGCGTTGCCATGCCGAGTAGGCCTGGTCTTCGGCGGCGACGAGATCTCCGACGTGGACTCGGTTGTTGTCGATGTAGAAGCCGATGGCTTCGGCGTTTCCGGCTCGCAGGTCCAGGGAGGCGAGGCCTTCGGCGTTGTCCTCGAACCGGACGACGTCGGTGAGGGTGATCGCCCCGGTGGTGGTGGCGATGTCGCGGAGCACTCCGCCGGCGGCGACGGAGGCGAGCTGTTGATCGTCTCCGACCAGACGGACACTGCCACCGCGGTCGAGAACGAACTGCACGGCCAGGTCGAGGTCGGCGGTCGAGGCCATGCCGGCTTCGTCGATGACGACGAGGGAACGGTGGTCGATGCTGTCGAACCAGTCGGGGACTGTCACGACCTCGCCGGGTGCGGCGTCGTCGAGTTCGCGCAGGGTGTGGACGAGTTTGCCGAGGGTGTCGGTGGTTGCGTCGAGGTCTTGTTCGAGGGCGGAGGCTGCGGCGGCGGTCGGTGCCAGACCGAGGACGTGGCCCCCTTCTGCTTCCCAGCTGCTCCGCAGTACGGCCATGGCGGTGGTCTTGCCGGTGCCGGCGGGTGCGAGGGCGAGCTGGAGGCGTTTCCCGGAGGTGGCGAGCTCGCGGACCATCTGTGCTTGGGAGGCGTTGAGGTCGAATTTGTTGGCGGCGTGTTCGAGCAAGGCGAGGTCGACAGTGAGCGGATCGACGCTGCGTCCCCCGTCCAGTTGCGCGCCCTGCACGAGGCGATCTTCGGCGGCGAGGATGGACTCGCAGGTGTAGAGGCGCGTGCCTTCGGTGGTGTAGACGCTCGCCCCGTTGCTGCGGCGTAATACCCCCGGTTCGTCCAGGTCGTCGTCCGGTCCCAACGCGACCGATCGCTGCGGGTCCAGAGCAGCATCGGTGATGGCGGTGATGGCGTATTCCATCTGCTCGCTCGGGACAGAGTGTGCGCGCACGATGCGGGCCGCTTCGGCGCGCACATGCCATTGCTGCCAGCGGGCGCGGCTCTGACCGACCACCGACAGGGCGTGGTCGGCGCTGTCGGCGATCCACTGAGCGTCCACGGTGACGGGTTCGCGTACGGGCCCGTGATCGTGGGTGGTGCGGCGGATCATTTCCGAGAGAGTGCGTTCGTTTCCGAGGACTTCGATCGCTTCGGCACGCCAGGCGGCGCGTTGTTCTGCGAGTGAGCGTGGTTCGTGTTTGGCTTCGCGGGTTTCGAGGTTGGCGCGTTGGTTGAGTTTGCGGGCTTCGGCGGGTGTGGGTTCGCGGCCGAGTTCGCGCTGGAACTCGGCGGCGAGCTCTCCGCGGCGCAGGTCGATCATCCCGGCGCGGGAGGACCAGCGAGCGGCCAGATCGGCGTCGACGCCGACGATTTCGCGGATCGGGCGTTTGCCGGGGTCGGTGCCGACGCGTTCGGCGAAGTCGACGCCGAGACGGTCTCGGAGGTATCCCTCGAGGCGGGTGTTGTAGGTCTCGGAGATCGCGACCATCGCTTTGTGCAGTGGCCGGCCGTCGATGGCGAGCCACTTGTTCTGCCCTTTGACTTTCACCTTGTTCGATATCGCGACGTGGGTGTGCAGGTCGGGCTCTCCCGCGCGGGAGTCGCGGTGGGTGAAGGCGGCGGCGAGCATTCCTTCGGTGTCGACCTGCTGCACACCGTCGGTGCCGAGCCGAGTGAGCAGGGCGTTGTTCTCGAACCAGTCGAGCGCGTCTTTGACCGCGTCGTGGTGGGCGGCTTCGATCGCTTCGGACATCTCTCGCGGGGCCAGCGCCCAGAGGGCGCTGACCGACTTCACCGGGGAGAAGGTGACGTCGTATCCGGCGACGGCGGTGGTCTTGGCGCGGGAGTTCTTGGCGACCCAGCCGCTGAGTTCGCGGTCGTCGAGCGGTGCGCGGCCGAGTTCGGTCTCGAACATCTCGCGGGCGATTCGGGTGCGGATCTGTGCACGGACATCGTCGTCGACCGGCGCGTGGGCGGGCAGACCGAGGGCGGCGTTGTGTTCGGTGAACGCTTCGCCGACCGCCTTGCGGAACTCGGTGACGCCGGAGTGAATCCGAAAGGGGTTGCCCAGCTTGCTCTCTCGCAGCGCGAGCGCGGCGGCGTCCTTCTTGCTGGCACCGTCGGCGACGAGGGCGGTGGCGTGCTGAGCCTCGATGGCGGTCGCGGCGGGGTGTTTGCCTTCGCCGAACAGGGCGAGCATGTGCGCTTCGGTGACCTCGTCGCCTGCGCCGATGGTGCGCAGCGTGGGCAGCCCCGAGCCCATCCAGAGGCCGGGCGACTCGCCTTTCGAGGAGTAGTAATCCGCGAGAGTGTCGCGTCCACGTGCGGTGGCGTCGTGCGCAGCGACCTGCCGGATCAGGTACATGTACCCGTCCCCGGCCGTCAGCTTGTGCATCGTCGCGGTCACGACACAGAGCATAGCTGCTGTTATCGTTTCGTTATCCTTAATGCAAGAGGTCTGTAGGGCTTGATCTTGGATTCGTGAGGTGAAATGGTGGGGCGACGAGAACTGGGCTGTAGGCGAGGGCCTGTGGGTCGTGACGAGTGCTGACTGACGTGTCTGTGTGGAGGTGGGTACTGCGGTGAGCAGGTCAGGTGATCTGATCTCCACACGAGCGCAGCGCCGCGCGGCGGCGGCGGCAAAGGTGGCCGGCGCGGCCGGCTCGGCTCGCCCGGCGGTGGCATCGTTTCTGGCAGCCCAATCTCAAGTCGTCGCAGCCGAGCAGGCGATGGTGGCGGCGTTGATCGAGTTGCAGGCCCATGTCGGTGGCCTGGATGTGGCGGCGGAGATGGTGGGCCTGGATGCCGAGTCGGCGCGCGCCCTGGTCTCGCGTGTAGCTGCCCATGGCAGTGGACGCGGAGGCGGGTGATGGCCGCGCGTCGACCGGTGCCGCAGTCCACGACGAGTGAGGAACAACGCGAGGCATGGGTGGCTCGTGTCGGTGAAATCGCGGCGCTGCTCGGCCAGTCCCCTCCCCCGTCCGTCGAGTTTCTCCCCGGCCCCTTGGGCATGGGTGCTCGCTATCACCACGGCACCGACACGTTGGGTATCACGGACGGATGGATCAGTGCGCAGCCGGATCCGCAGTCGTTGCCGTCGTCGGCATTGTTGGCCCACGAATTGGGGCACCGTGAGGACTTGACCAAGCTTCGTCGCGCCCGCCGGCTCTACTACGTGGCGTACGTCGTTCTGGTGGTGATCCTGCTCGGTGGCTGCGCCGCAGCGTTCGTGTCGTCGACGCGCGATGCCAACGGCGGGTTGGCCGGGTCGGTGTGGTTCCCCTTGTTCATTCCGTCGGTGGGTGCTGCCATCGTGGGCGCGCTCATGGTGATGAGTTGGCCGCGTGAGTACTACGCGGATGGTGTCGCGGCGCGTCTGTTCGGCAGGGACGGTGTTGCGGCGTGCTTGGCCGTGTACGCCGCGAACGGTCCTCGTTCGACCGTCTGGCCGTCGCACACCCACCCATCGCACCGGATGCGGGTCGCGCGGCAACGTCGCCGCGAAGCCCAGAGACGTTAGGTTGCCGGTGCCCAGCCGCGACGAGCAAGTGCGCGCGTTGCGGAACAGGTTCATTGCCTCGGTCGCTCGATCCGACGATGCGGGCGAGGTGAGGTTGCTGCGGTGGCCGGCCGCTGTGAAGGTCGCGGCGACATTGCCCCGCAAACCTCCCCCTCGCACGGACGATGGCACGTCCGTGCGCGGCGGAGTCGCGTCCGTGCGCGGCGGAGTCGCGTCGTTGCCCGGCGGGAAGGTCGTGTGGATACCGGGCCTGTTCGGAATCGCGGTGGTCGGTACTGCGCTCGGCTGGGCGGCGGGAAGCAGCGACGCTTGGGCCCTACCGGCCGTAGGGACTGCACTTGCGGTTGTGGTCGTGATGTTGGCGGGGGCGGCGTGGACCGGGTATCTGCGTGATCCCCGGTACCGGCCTGCACGGTTCGCAGAAGTGGGTGGCGATGGCGAAGCACTCCGGGTGCGGTTCGGTTCGCGGTGGTTGGTGCTCGAAGGCTGGGGCTACTTCGGACACAAACATTCTGGGTCTCGGCGCGCTGCGGTGATCGCGCAACGGGCGTTGGCGTTCGCTGATGACACCGAGCTCGCGGTGTATGTCTCGGTACGCCGATCGGCCCCGAAGGTTCGACAGTTGTATCTCGACGCCGGGTTCGTCGATGCCGGTCCCGGGCAGTGGCTGCCAGCCTCGATCGCCCTGTTCCGATGCAGCCGCTCACGGGTCGACGTTCTCGTACGAGACGCTGCCCGGGGGGAGTCGAGGAGGTAGACTCGGCGGCGCTGAGGATGCCGTTGCGGGTCGATCCTTCAAGCGCCGATTCGTGTACCCACCGAACTCGTCGCGCTGCTGTTGCCGACGGTTCGGGCGACTTGAAAGGCCCGCAACTCATGAGTGTCACCCCCATCAACACAGAAGCGATCTACGCCGCAGCCGAGGCCGCTGTTCGTGGACGTGTCGCCTTGGCCGAAGCCATCGTGACCGCACAGCAAGCAGTCGGCACCGCCGAGGAGAACGCCGCCAAGCGGCGTGCCGAAGCCGACGCCGCGATCAAAGCCGCCGAGGCCACCAAACGCGCAGCGACGAAGTCGGTCGAGGTCAGCAAGAAGGCCGTCCATGCCGCCATGAAGGAAGCGCTGACTGGCGGGTGGACGGCGGCCGAGCTCCGCGACATCGGCCTCACCGTGCCGACGTCGGTCATCGCAGCTGCCGCCGGCGGTAAGTCGACGGAGTCACGCAAACGCGGTACGAGCACCGCGACGAAGCGTCCGCGGATCAGCCTGAACGCGAGCGAGGATGCATCCTCGACCACCACCGGCGAGCAAGGCCCCACGGAGACGGCGACGACCGTTCCCCCGGAACATCAGCCGCAGAACGAACACGGGCACACCGGCAACGCTCCCGACGTACAGTCACTGGCGCACACCGGATAGCGCGGGAGACGGGTCGATGAGGTCCTCGACAGCGGGCCACGCTCGCAACGAGCCGACTATCCGGGAAGCGTTAGGTGGGTGGGGAGTCGGTGCCGAAACCGTTAGCAGTGGGCGACAACGACGAGCAAGCTCGGTTCCGCAGCTACGTCGTGCACGGGCCGCGTCGGTCCTCGTGTGCGATCTGGATCGGGGCCATCGCCGACGATGGATACGGCAGATTCTGGGTCTCCCGCGGTGGACAACCGCGGGTGGTTCGCCCGCATCGTTACGCGTTGGCGATCGCGCTCGGTGGGTCGATCGACGAGTCGGTGAACGCATTGCATATGTGCGACAACCCGATCTGTGTACGGGTGACGCTGGACGAGGCGCAGCAACAGCCTCTTCACGTGGTCGATGGGAATCAGTCGCAGAATCTGCGCGACATGGCCGCGAAGGGACGCGGCGGTGGACGTCGCCAACCCGGGCTTTGGTACGGGCCGGATCGAGCCGCACGTGCTGCGCGCTCGCGCCGGTTGCGTGCCGCGGTGCGTACGGGTTGGGACGACGCAGCGGTGCAGGCAGCTCTACTGGAGAGCGGCACTCCCACACTGTTCTGACACCGGGGCCGGGCGAGAAGTCACAGCGGGCTGCTGAACGCACTGGCCACGACGGCGACGGCCATCGCGAACAGGATGCCGGCCACCACGGCCACGATTCGGAACCCCATTCCGAACACCATGCCCGTTGCGCGTACCGGTGCGAATCGCCAACCTCCGTCGTCGGTGACGCCGGCGCGCAACACCGCAACGACGACGACGATTCCGATAACTATCGCGATCACCACGATCATCACCTCGCTTCTCGTTCTGGGGGTCGCCCGTGTGGCGGCCAGTAGACACCACACCACCGACAAGTTCCGCCGCGCTCGGCGGCAGCCGGCATGTCGACGCTGGCTGATCCACCGCACTTCCCGCACTTCCCGCACTTCTCCGCGCGTGCCGTCTCCGGGAGAACACGCGCGCACAACGCCCAAAGGATCACTCCTCATGACTTCTGCACGAAATCGTCCCACCCATTCCGAATCGATCACCGTCGAGGTCGCGACCCTCGATCAACACAACGATCCCGGACACGTGTTCGCCCGCGCCGAGTTTCAGTCGCGGACAGCGGCGGCGTCCTTCGCCGTCAGCCAAGCCGCGATGCTCTCCGCCGGCCGGGAAGTCGACCGTATCGCCGCCACGGTCAGTGTTCGGTCGAGCGACGGCGCACACACCGAGCTCCCGTTCACCGGGACTCCCAACGAATTGGCGGTGGTGCTCAGTAGCGAACCCGGGTACGCGGCGGGTGTCCGCAAGGCGCAGGTGCCGGCCCCGCCCGCAGTAGCAGAGGTGATCGCTCAATTCGCCGACTCCGCACCCTCGCGGATCGACGCTCCCACTACCGCGCCGGACGTGAGCGAGGTCCGAGTGCAGTCGACCCGTCCGGACCCGATTCCTGATTCCCGGACCGTGGTCGGGGTGTATTCGACAGCGGATGCGACGCGCATTGCTTCCGCGATCGCCGATCGGGTCGGAGGTTCCGTCACCGCGGATCCCGAGAGCCAGAAACTGACCGTGAACCACGCGGCACCGATCACAGCGCACGAACGCGCGACAGTCGAGCGGCGTCATCGCATCGCCTCTCTCCGGGCGAACATCGCCACTCTCGACACCGTGCGTGACCGCGACCAAGTCGCCGCACTCAGTGGTGAACTGGACGATCTGCAGAAGCGAACGCAGTCGTTCGAGCCACGACCGGACATCGCGCCGATGGACGACCCTGCGGCGCAAGGTCAGTCACGCGCGTCAGTTGCCGGCGGGACCTCGACACCGTCGACTCCTCCCTCCCTGCGAGCGGTTCTCAACCGCCGGCCGAGTCACCCACGCGAAGCGACACCACCGGTGCAATCCCCGCAACCGCGCGTTGCACACGATCTCGGACGCTGACCGATGATGGACCTGTTGATGACAGCCCTGCGCTGGTTGTCCTTGCTAATGGTTGTCGCCGCGTTTCTCGCGTGCGCCGCTGGATTGCTACGCAAGGTGTTCGTGACCGAGGCCTATTGGGAGGATCGCACCAACAGACGCCTGGCGACGATCGCGTGTGGATGCCTCGTCGGTGCCATCGTCACCTCCCTGCCTCTCACCCCCGGATTACCCCTCTGACATGTTCACCTCACCGAAGGGCACGCCCCATGAGTTCAACCGAATCCTCTGCCGCCGCACTGTCCGAGATCGACAGTCTGGAACTGGCAATCCTCACTGAACTGTGTTCCCCCGAAGCAGTGGCCGCGTTCGAGTTGCTCCACAGCACGGTTCCGGTGGCGACCGGGTCGCGGTTCGTCGAGCTGCTGGCGATCATCAACGACATCTCGGGCCCGAACTTCGCCGTCGACGCATCGCTCGATCTGCTCGATGCGGTGCAGGACTCGGGCGACCTCGCGTTGGTCGTCGCGGCCGCGGCCTCACTCGACGATCCGATCACCGCGCTCGCACTCGCACAGCTGCTGCGCACCATCCACCAGGACTGACCTACGCCACCTGCATCGGTCCGCGAGACAGCAGAAAGCCCCGACCACGCATGACGGTCGGGGCATTTCGCTGTCCGGGCGGGGTTCTAGTGCTGGGGCCAGCCGCGTACGAGCTTGTCGGTGCTCGCGTGCAGGGCGTTGAAGGCGTCGACGAGGTACGTCAGCCACAACGTGGCGGTCTCGGGCACCGGGACCAGTGTGGACGGGACGGCGTTCTGTTCGTCGTCGGAGAGTTCGTTGAAGTTGCTCGGGTAGTCGGTGGTGTCGCCGTCGACGATGTTCGGTGCGCCGTCGATCTCGTAGGTGATCACGAATTGGAGCTCGTGCCGGTTCGCGGCGGTGAACTCGGCCGACAGTGCGAGCTCGCCCCACAGTCCCCGGTCGTAGGTGACGGCACCGGACTGGATGGCCGCCTGCAGCAACCAGTGCGGCGTCGCGGGGACCGATTCGGTGCCGGGTTCGGGCCACCCGAAATCGTCGTCGAGCACGTCGGCTTTGGCGAGGTCGAGGGTGAGCAGCGGCGCGGCCGGCGCGCGGGTTCCGTCGGCGGTGGGTGCGGTCATGGCCGGTGCCTCCAGGGTGTCGGTGACGATGTCGGTGTGGGTGTGGGTGACGATGAGGACGCCGAGGTCGGTTCCGATGTTCGCACTGTCCCCGAGAGCGTCGAGCAGCCGTTCGGCCAGGGTTGCGGCGTCAGCGGCGCGGTAGGTGCCCAGGGTGCTCCACGTCGCGGCGTCGTACGAGGTTTCCGACGCCGAACACACCTGCACCGCCAACGCACCGCTACCGGGCGGCACGTGCTCGAGGTCGCCGGCCGCGTCGACGACAGCAGCGATCTGCTCCCGTACGTGCGCTGGCAGTCCGGCACCGAGCACAGCGGCGTCCACGGCGGTCATGCTCACGCGGGGGTGCTGTGACTGGCGGCGTAGGCGGCGATGGCCTCGCGCATCACGTCGGCGGGCCTGCGGCCCTGCCGTGCTGCGATGGCGTCGACACTGTCGCTCAGTGGTTTCGGGAGCCGGACCTGTCGGCGGGGGGACTCTTGGCCGGGTTGGGCGTTCGGGTCCAACGGCGGTCGGCCGCCTCCGGCTCGTTCGAGCAGGGCTCGCCCCGCTGCTGCGGCGTCGCCGCCGCGCAGAGCGGTGGTCGAGTTCTTGGGCAGGGTCATCTCGTTCTCGGCCCAGTCGGACAGGGCCTGGTGGTCGGTGCGTTCGGTCATGATGTTCACCTCTGTAGTGGGGTTGTGCGGTTGTACGGCTGGAACGTCGCCTGCGTGGTGTCAGTCGGTCATGCGGTCGAGGTGTTTGGGTCGGGCTTCCATGACGTGGAAGACGACCATTCCTCGTGGTGGGATCACCTCGACCATCACCTCCAACAGTGCTCCCCCCAGTGTGCGAGGTGGACCGATGAACAGCCACGGTTTCGCAAGTCCCGGCACTCGCGGCTCGTCGAACTCCCGCTCGACGTAGTACGCGTTCTCGATCGCATGGAGTGCGTCGGCGTGGTCGATACCGTGCTTGTCTGCACTGTCGGTCCATTCAATCGCCATACCAGTATTGTACTACAAAACGATCACTTTGTGTACTACAAAACGGTTTGGGGTGCACCGGCTCGGTGGGCACGAACGCGGCAGGCGGACCCACAGAACCGTCGACGTCGACCGGTGGCGGGTTGGGTGAGCACCATCCGGCAATCGGGGCCGTAGCGGCGGGTGAGCGAGCGTCATGGGCGGGGCTGCCGAAAAGCGGTGAGCCGGTTGAACGCTGCCCGCTGCCGGGTGCCGAGTTCGACCATGTAGTCGAACAGGTCGGCTTCGGGTGCTTCTTCGGCGGCCTGAGTCAGTCGTTGGCCTGCGACATGGAAGCTGCGGCGGTAGCTCTGGGACAGGACGTTGTCGGCGTAGTGGACGGCCGCGACGGAATGCGCCCCGGCGGTGACGATGCCCATCAGCCGTTTGCGTAGCGGGGCGTCTTTGGCTCCGTCTGCTCCGGATCGGATGAGAGCGCCGGTGACGGAGGCGAAGTCGTGGGGTTGTCCGGCGGCGATGAGGTCGACGATGTGGCCGTACATGCGTGCGTGCGCTGGATCTTCGAAGTCCGCTGCGGTGAGTGTGCTGGTGATCCGTTCGATGTCGGTTCCGGCGGCGCTTTGGTTGCGGACGTCCATCAGGGCGCACAGGAGCATCGCTTCGGGATCGGTGGCCGGGTCGTAACCGGGCTCGACCGACGTGTCGAGGTCCTCGACGGGTGCGAGGTCCGCGCGTGCCTGCGCTGCGTCGTCGCCGGGTGTGGGGACTGCGCGTAGTGCGTTCATCGTGGGCCTCGTGTTCGTGTCGGGTCGGACGTCGTACCGGTGGGACGTTGCTACCGGCTGTGATGCGTCGAGTCAGTGGTCAGGATGCGGCTTTGTCGATGTCGTGGTACTCACTGTCGGCCTTGTCTGCATGGCGTGTTGTGGGGTGTTCTGCGGTGAGTTCGGCGTCGATCTGTCGGTCGATGTAGTCGGCGTCGGGGGTGTAGGCGGGTACGAGTCGCATGGTGGGGCCTCTTCTGTATTTGTGGGTTTCAGGCGGCGGCGAGCTTGTTCAGGGCGTCGATCTGGAACCCGCTGAAGTGGTGGTTCTCGTCGGCGTAGACGACGGGGGTCTGCCGGTAGCCGAGTTCGTCGGTGATGAATCGGTAGGCGTCGGGATCTTCGGTGACGTCGATGATTCGGTAGTTCACCTTCTTTCTGTCCAGGAAGATTTTGGTTGCGTTGCAGGGGTCGCATTGCGGCTTGGTGTAGACGGTGATGGTGGACATAGTTCTCTCCTTCCGAGAATTTCGGCTGTTACCTGTCATTCTAGGTCAATATCGGCATTTTGACCAGGGCTATTCAGATATTAATAGCGACTAGTTCCGTTGTTGCGCTTCATCTTTCATCATCTACATTCGGTGTTCTGCTATTCGTACGGGGGATTGCAATACCGCCATATTTCGCCTTTCTACCCCTTCTCCTACTGCGTTCTTTTCGCTTCCGGGTGACGCATTCTCGTTGCGCAGCCAGACGGATCGACAAGAACCTCCCCCTTTGTGTGTGGTGGCTGGTGTTCGTGCTGGTCGGTAGGGTTCTGGGGTATGGAGCGCTCGCGGATCGAACATGCCTTGTCCAAAGCTGTGGTGAACGCTGAACCGCCTCCGTCGGATTTGGCGCTCGAGGCGATCGTGGCCGGTGTTCGGGTCCAGGACACCCGACCCACCGCCGCCGGCGTCGATATCGTGTGGCCGGCCGATCCGACGTTCCTCTGAGCGCAGTTCCGCTCGTGGCCTCCCCTCCCCTGATCTGACGGCCGCCCGCTCCGCGCACGCGAGCTGGATTGCCGGGCGTGGCCACCTCGAATCGGTGGCCACGCTCGGCTGCGGTTGTCAGGTGTAGCTCTGCACCCTGCCGATGTGGGCGGCGACGTAGTCGGGGGTGATGACCTCGCACAATCCCTTGATCGTCTGCGGCGGCATTCCGACAGAGAGTGCGCCCGAGAGCAGAGCGGCCAGGATCGGGAGGGTGACGTTCGCGCGTTCAGCGGTGCGCTGGGCTGCCTCGAGTGCTTCTTGGGCGGCTGCACCGTCGCCGGTGCGGTAGAGGAAGTAAGCGGCGATGGTGAGTGCGTTGGTGCGGGCTGTGCCGCGCAGCGGTGCGGCGATGCGGGTGAACGCGTCAGCGGCGTCGGCGTCTCCGTGGATGGACATGGCCAGGAAGGCGTCTCTGACTTCGGTGTGGCCGGTGGCCAAGGCGAGTCCGATCCGGGCGGTGAGGTCGACGCTGGGGATCTCGCGGGCGTGGATGACTGCTGTGAGCTCGTCGAACGTGACGGGCAGGAAGTCGGCACCCATGGTGGCGGCGGCGGCGAGTGCCAGGGATTCGGGAATCTCGGTGGTGGGGTGTATCGGGCTGTGAGGTCGCCGCGTGATGCGGCGATGACGGCTCCGGCTGCGGTGCGGGCGGTCGCCAGCGCGGTGGTGGCGGGGTCGGGATGGTGCCGTCGGTGAACCGGTCGAGGTCGGTGAACGTCGTTCCTGCGGTGAGGCTGTGGGTGTGCAGGGCGCGGACGGTGCGGATTCCGCGTGCGGCGAAAGCGTCGCGGATGGCGTCGAGCCCGATCAGGGCTGCGCCTGCGTGGGTGGTGTCGGCGATGGCGGCGAGGATGACGGCGGTGACGGTCGTACCGTCGACGCTCTGGTGCTCGAGACTGTCCACTGTCTGCTCGGCGGCTGCCTCGGCCCGGTGGGCGTAGACGCGGCCGGTGGCGGCGATGGCGTGTGCGCCGTTGCCGGTGTCGGCCAGGGCGATGATGATGACGGAGTTGTCGGGGGTGTAGCCGAGCAGGGCGGGGATGGCGGCGAGGGTGTCGGCGGCGGTGGTGAGGGACATACGGTGTTGGGTCATGGCGAAAGCCTTTCGAGAGTGTGTGTGGGATGGGTTGGGGTGGAGTAGTTTTCAGTTCCGGAGTTCGCGGCGGGCGGTGCGGCGGTCGCGGCGTGCGCTGGCGCGTTTGACGGTGCGGCGAACTTTCCGGCTGCCGCGTCGGTGAACGATGATGTCGATTTCGTCGGAGGTGGGGTGCTGCGCTCGCATGACGGTCCTTTCCTGTTATCGGTGGCGGGTGCGGAGGTCTCAGCGTGTGCGGGTGAGGTTGCGCAGGAAGCGGCGGATTCGTTCGGTGATGGATGGCGGGCCGGTCATGGCCTCTTCGAACTAGCCCATAAAGTGCTCGTAGCAGGTGGGGCAGTCCTCGTCTTCGCATGGCGAGCTGTCAAGAGCGCCGCGTGTGTCGTCGTTGATGCACGGGAGGTCGGGGATGGCACCTGCGGGGCAGTTGTAGTCGCGGCAGTCGCAGAGCGCGCCTGCGTAGAGCCCGGTGGTGTTGTCGTCGCTTGCTGTGGTGTGGTCGTCGTGCATGACGGGTCTCTTCCTTCTCGACTGGTGGCCGGACCTGCTGCCCTGCCAATTTCTTTGTGCCGTGGTGGCTGGGGAGAGAAGTCAGCGCACGGGGCCGGAGTGTCAAGGGTCGGGCCGAAAAGTTTTCAGCCGGAGGCGTTTTGAAAAGTTTTCGGAGCCCTTGGGCCGGGAGCGCAGCGGACGCCGGCGGTTGATGCGGAGGTCACGGGTGATGAATGCTCGGAGAAGCCACCTACGTCACACAGAAATTGATTCTTTTCGCTCTTTTGAGTGCGGAGCGAAGCGGAGTTCGATTCGGTGCAGCCCGTAGGGGTGCGTGTGGCCCGCCAGGGCCTGCCTGTGAGCGTGGCCGGCCTCGGGTGGTGGGACGCGGAACGCCGCCGGAGCTGGTGCTCTACGGCGGCGCGGGAGTGGGGTACGGCTGGTTGGTGATTGTGCGGGAGCGACGGGTGGTGACGACGCTGGGTGTCGCGGTAGCTCTTGTGGGTCAGGTGTGGTTCATCGCCCGTTGTGATCCTGCGTTGTTTCGAGGGTTGTGTCTGTTGCGGTGAGGCTGTTTTCGTATTGTCCGGCGGCGTGGTTGCGCAAGATTGTGTGGATGCTGACGGCGACTGCGAGGGCGGCTACGACCAGGGCGAGTAGGAGAAGGATCGACGGGTGTCGTCCGGTCAGTAGGTCGTTGACGTTGACGATGGCTGCGAGAGCGCAGATACCGCAGCTGAGTGCGAGGACGTATCTGAGGGTGATGGCGCGTTGTGTTCGGAATTTGCGGGCCGCGTGGAGTAGCCGCTGCGCGTCTTGTCGGGTGTAGTTGGTGGTGAGTTGGCTTCGTAGTTGCTGCATTTCGGTTTTGGCGGTTGCTGTGCTCGCGAGGTTGAACAGGTTCATCGGGCGTCCCAGGTTGTCGCGGGCGGGTCAGGTGTTGCGTTGGCGGTTGTGGTGGAGTTCGTGTGCGTTGGCGACGGTTGCTTCGGCAGCAATGGTGTCCACGAACTTGTCGCGGGTTGCGTAGCGCTTCAGGTTGTAGCCGCTGTAGAGGACACCGAGAACACTTGCGCAGGAGGCGATCCACAGAATTGTCGACGATTCATTGCCGGCGATCATGTTGACGGTGTTGGTGGTGAGGACGATGAACGAGAGGGCGAGGTTGAAGTGGAATAGTCGTTCGAGCTGAATGGCGCGTTGTGTGCGGTAGGCGCGGGCCGCACTGAGGTACAGACCCGCTCCCTCTCTGGTGTATTTGGTGAGGAGGTCGAGGTTGAGTTGTTCCATCTCGGCTCTGGCGGCGTTGGTGTTCTTGGTGTTGAGGATGTTCATCGGTTGTTCCTGTCGTCTTCGACGGTGGCTTGGACGAAGCTGCGCCGCTGGCTGGCTTCGTACTCGTCACGGGTGCTGTTGAACATCCGTGCGCACTGGTAGCCGAAGCCGATGAAGCCTGCAATAAGGGTTGCTTTCCATCCCCAAGCGAGGTCTGGGTAGGTGAGGGCGAAGACAGTGGCAGCGACTACGGCGAGGCTGATGAGAGCAAGCGCGTTGCTGTGCAGTGCGGTTCGTGACGGCGTGCGTATGTAGCGGGTGCTGATGGCGTAGGCCCCGGTGACGAGTGCGACGAACACGATGAAGGCGGTGGTGTTGACGACGTTCATTGTTCTTCCCCTGCGGTGCTGGTCCGGCGAGGGCCGAGCAGTGCGGAAACGCCGACGCTACGGAAGATGGACAGGCTGGCCAGCAGTACGGCCGCGAGTCCGACGGTGGCTCCGATGTTGAGGATCCAGGTGAGGGTGTTTCGGTCGTCGAATGTGGTCCAGAGTCCGATGATGGTGACGATGTTGCCGGCGATCATCAGGAGCCAGGCCCAGTTCGCCAACATGGTCTTCTGAGTGGTGCGCAGGGCGTAGAACGCGACACCTGCGGCGACGATGGTCGCTATTCCGGTGGTGAAGAGCATGTGGTGTGGTCCCCCGCATTGTGTCGATCGACCTGTCGTCGTCAATGGTTGTGTGTGCCGTTGGTGGGGTCATCTTGCCAGGTGGGGCCGACATACTGCTGGGTGTCGACCGCCATCGGGGCGAATCGTGTCAGCTGGTGAGCTGTTTGCGTGTGGTGGTATCTATGGCGATCTGGGCGTTGTCGTAGATGCGGACGGGTAGCAGGTGCGGCTAGAGCCGGGCTCGAAGGTCGGCGAACCATTGCGCGGCTGTGTCGAGGTCGGATTTGTCGATGTCGTACCGGAGTCGGTCGAGCGCTTCGACTTTGGTGTAGCCGATGCGGCGGAGGGATTGCGGTGTCGCGGAGGATGACGGCGACGGCGAGGACTTCCCCGGTCGATCAGGCGGGCCAGGGTTCGTCCCGTTCGGTGGAGGCACGAGCGAACTGGGCATTTGCGAGCCGCTCGGTGGCGAAGCGCTGTGCAGATGTCACGGCTGACCCTTTATTGGGATGTCAACGATACGGATGGCGCTGCGCCTCAGAATGATTCGATGTGGAGACGTTCGCGATCGTATCGTTTGCAGGTGGTGATGGCTGCGGCTGCGGCGTCGTCGGATCCGAAGATGTAGCGGAACAGCGGCGTGCTGTCGGGTAGGTCGATTCCTCTTGCGGCTGCGGTCGGCACCCAGGGGCGTCGGGCGTGTGTGTTGACGGTCTTCTTGCTCATGCCGAGCGCTTTCGCGGTGTCGGATTGACTGAGGCCATTCAGGAGTGCGGCTTTGACCAGCGCCTGGTCGACGTAGTTGTCGGCGAGGTAGGTGAGGTGCTGAACGAAGAAGCGGGAGCGTTGCCGTTGTTCGGTGAGTGCGTCGACGTCGTTGGTGGCTGTCATGCGACCAGCATGCCGGTACACGGCTAGTACCGCAATACCGGACCGGTTAAGCGATCGGTGTGACCGCATCGGCGGGAACCCACTGCCGATCGAGGTCGAGCCGTCCCTTCTTGTTGCCCGTGGGTATCGAAAACGACACGCTCGCAAGCCAATCCCCCACACTGGTCCGGGCCCACGCGAACAAGGTCCCTTCGACAATGGTGTCCATGGCCAAGCCCTCAGATCTCTCGCCTGTCCGTCACTGTTGCTGGAGCGTGACCGTTCAGGATGAAGTCGTCATCCAACCGACCGACCTCCGACCGAGGGCGGCCCCAGCGCTAGGACGTGACAATCCCGTCATGGATCGATACGACTAGAACAGTCCCAGCACCAGCGTGATCGCCAGGAACAGTGCCAGCTGATAGCCGGTGTTGATGGTCGTCAGCTTCAGTGGCTTCTGCTCGAACGAGTTGTGCTGAAGAAGGGTCGATGCGGACAGTGCCAGCCAGGCGACGACCCCAACCACCAGTGCCATCCACACGGAGTCGTTACCGGTCGCAGCCGATGTGAGCCCGACGGCGAGCGCGAGCCCGACGGTGGTCGCGACGTTAGACACGGCGAGCAGGATCAGGTTCCGCGTTCTGACAGGTTTGTTCTTCTCCGGCGTGATGCCTGTGAGCCCCTCCCAGGCGTCCGCGATGGCACCCTTTGAGTACCAGGCCATCGCGACAACCATCCCCGCGACGAACGCGAGGAGCACACCAATCCAGCTGATCTCCATGCCTGTACCTCCCTGATAGCCAGGGCACGGCCAGCCCCTAGCGACGGTGATCCGCGCTTGATATAATCAATCATGGTTGAAAATGTCAATCTTGCGTCACGTCGATCTTATGGCCAGTTCTGCGGGCTGGCACGCGCGCTCGACATCGTCGGAGACCGTTGGAACCTCCTGATCGTGCGCGAGCTGCTGCCAGGCCCCCTGCGATACAGCGACTTGAAAGCCTCCCTGCCGGGCGTGGCGAGCAACCTCCTGGCCGAACGGCTGCGGACGATGGAGGAGACCGGCGTTGTGGAGCGAGTGCTGGGAGACGCAGGCGTCCTCTATGGACTGACGCGATGGGGCAGGGAGCTCAAGGAGCCGATGGAGGCTCTGGGGCGGTGGGGCATCCCTCTGTTGACTACCGGGCGGGGCGATGACGAGTTCCGGCCACGATGGCTGACTCTTGCCCTGCCTGCCATCCTCAATGGGAGAACGGCAGCGCCGTCCGTAGAGGTTGGCTTCGAGGTGGAGGGCCTGCTCATCGTTCTCCGTATCGACGAGGATGGACCGAGCGCGCGCATCGGTGACGACCATCGACCGGAGACCGTTCTGGCGGCCGAGGCCGATACCGTCGTCGGCCTCGTCGCCGGTACCCTCACCGTCGACCAAGCGCTCGATGCAGGTGAACTCCGCGGAGATGCCGGCACACTTCGGCGAGCGTTCGTAGGCGACGCCGCCTACAAGGGCCTGGCTCCGAAGGGTCCGTAGTCGGAGCGACGCCGTCAGTAACGTCATGGCCAGCAACAGCTTTGCAACAACAACACTTCACTGGCTAGAGACCTTCGGCCCTCACTTTCAACGCCGTGGTGTCGCGGAATCGCCCGCCTCCGGATCGTCCGATCGCCAGCGCGATATTCACGTTCACCGATTTTGGCGGGTCCACGATGCGCCGGGTGGGTGGCTCGAAGGTGGTGGGCCAGGCATCGAAGATGCCGGCCTCGTTGTCGGTGGTCATTGCGCGACGGCGACGGGCCGGTGGACGGTGAGGTCGGCGGCGGGTGCGGGTGTCCAGCGCAGCCCTGTCTCGCCGAAGCTGGGGGTGGTGAGTGTGTAGCGGCCGGTGCGGTGTGGTGTTCCGCGGCCGTGGACGGTGGTGTCGAGGGTGATGGATTTGATGCGCCCTCTCCCCTGCTCGATTCCGCCGTAGCCGGTGACGGTGGAGGCGATCGTGAGATCGGTACCGGGCATGTGTCCATCCGTGAGGACCAGGATGCTGGCATGTCGACGATTCCTTGCGAGCAAAGCCCTTGCGCGCGTGGGTGGTACGTCTCGGCCGTGCACGGTGGTGACGACCAGATCCAGCCCGTCGAGACAGATCGAGGCAGCGTCGAGCGGGTCCCCTGCCCCTGGATCGACGAGGTGGACTTTTGCGAGATCCCCGCCGTGTTCGTGGACGGCGAGCAGGCTCAGGCGTGGTTGGCCGATGAGGGCGACGTGGTGGCCGGCTGCGGATGCTTCGGCGACGAGGGCGATGAGCATGGACCCGGCACCGGTGACGGTGACGGCGGTTCCGCGGGCCAGAGCTCGGCGTGGGAGCAGCGCGGCGAGCGGTGGTGGTACTGGCATGGTGCGAAGGGTTTTGCCGCGTACAGCCGCGTTGAGCGGCTCCGAGCCGTCGGCCTCGCCCGCGAAGTCCGTGCTGCCTGCGGTGGGTGCCGCTGGTTCGGGTGCGGTGATGGTGGGGAGGTCGGTGGGTGCGTGGTCGCGGCGGCCGCCGGGGACGGTGGCCATCCGTCGGCGTAGGACGTCGAGTTGGGTGGCTTTGTCGAGTCCGGTGAGGTCGGGGATGGCGTCGACGGTGGCCATGTGGATCGACCTTTCGCCGTGCCGGTAGGAACTACCGCCAGCGTATCGAACGGGTGTTCGACTGTCGAATGTGCTGGTCAGCTCGTTCGGCGAGGAATGGAGACGCCGTCGAGGTCGTCCTTGGTGAAGGTCCAGGCGAGGTGCCGGTACCGGCGGAGGGTGTGTTTGACCTGGTCGAGGGCGTGAGAGACGGCCGGGTGGTCGGGGTCGTGGCCTTCCGATCGGATGGCTGCGCGCTCGTCGTCGTCCATGTCCGGTTGGACGCACGGGTGGTGCGGCGGTTCCGGCAACAGTCATTTACTCGAATGACTGGACGAGAAGTTTCGGAGACGCGGCAGTGGCCGCGTCGACGGGTCGTTTCAAACGAAACAGGGGCCACTCATCTGTGATGCGTGGCCCCTGTTTCGATGCTGGGTGACGGTGTTCGCCAGTGCGCCTCTCGGCAGGTGGCCGCTCGTAGCGGCTGATGGTTGGTACCCGGGGCATTGGGATCGAACGCCGTCGAGTTCGACAACGACAGTGCTGTCGGTGGTATTCCAGACCGTGCGGGAGACAAAAAAGGGGGGTCCCGGCCCCGTGGTGGGACCGGGACCCGGAGGGCCTGGGCTTAGTGGGTGCACCAGAAGGACCCGACCGGGATGGCTGCTCCCGGCTGCCCGGCGCACCACCGGCAGGTGGTGTCGTGCTCGATCCGTCCGAGCACCCCTTCGGCCTCCTCGATGAGGATGGGTAGCTCTGCTGCGCTGGCGAGCGCGAGCGCTTCGGTGGCCCACCGGGCCGCGCGCGGATCTTCGGCGGGGAGCTGAGCGGCATTGCCGATGAGATCGGTGATGATCTGGTGATCGTTGAGCAGGTTGTTGTTCATGGCAGGGACACCTTCCAAAGGTTCGGATGAGACGTCCCCGATCGACATGACGAGGGTGGACTGTCAAACCGCGTCTTGGAGCGTGCGACCGCGGTTTGATTGGACGGGGTCCCCGGCATGTCAGGCTGGGACGACTCGTACGACCAAATTGGTGACCCATATGGGCGGCCCCGAACGGGGACGTGCGAGCGCGTCCACGCGGTCGATTCTGTTGCACTGCAACACGTATGAGATGCGTTCGCACCCAGCGCGTTGGAACGCTATTGCTTTGCCGTAGCGGTATTTTCGTCGTAGGTAGTTACGGTTTCGAATAGGTCGAGTAGAAACTTTCGTGTCGATGAAGAATGCGGATATCGACGCTGGTTTACCCTGCATGGAGACGAATGCAAGGACGCTTCGTAACGTGTAATGGAAAGGTTCTGCGGCTGTGGCCAAACAAGTGACAGTTCAGTTGGTCGACGATATCGACGGGTCGGTCATCGACGGCGAATCCGGCGAAACAATCGAATTCGCGATCAACCGGTGTCGAGTACTCGATCGACCTGAAAAGCGAAGAACGCGAACGAGTTCCACAAGAAGCTCGACTATTACGTCGGGCATGCGACGCGAGTCGGTGGCCGCAAGCGTAAGACTTCCCCCGCTGCCGCGTCGACTGCGACAGCGGCCGGCGGATCGGTCAAGCGTGATCCGGAGCAGACGCGCGCGATCCGGCAGTGGCGTTCCGATCAGGGCTACAAGATCAGCGAACGCGCCGCATCCCGGCCGATATAGAAGAGGCGTACAACGCCGCACACTGACGAGCGTGAGCCGCCCGCGTCGACGTCAACGGACACCGGTGATGCGCCGAGCGGGGGAGCTCGAGGGGCTGCCGCAGGCCCCTCGACCCGAGCCGGGGACGCCGAGCCATCGGTGGCGGGCACCGTACAGGTACCCGCCATCGATGTCGGTCCTAGTCGGTGACGGTTTCCTCGTTGAGTGCGTCGTACGCCTGCTCGGGTCATCGTCCCGGCTGCGACCTGCTCGACCGGCGTCAGCTCGTAGCCGTTCTCGGCCAAACAGTCCTAGATAGTTGTCCTGGTTGGAGCCTCCGACTCGCTTCCACCAGTCCTTGCCGGTCCCGCTCATCCGTGCTTCGTAGGCGGCGAGGATCTGCGCCAGCAGAATCACCTGAGCACGGTGTCGTTGGCCTTGTCGATCACCGGTGCCAGCGCGTCACGTGCGGCCCGCTCCTTCCAGTCGCCGTAGACGGTGGTCGTCGGCTCGGCCACCCGCGACTTCGAGCAGCTCAGCGAGTACTGCGAGGCTTTGTTCTGGTGAGCAGTCCTGGCTCGTCGACGAGGGTGTCGGTGATCCACTTCGAAGCACCCTTCGCAGGGTCTTGCGGGTGAGGAACTTCGACACGAATCCTTGCGGACCACGGTCGAGGCGAGCGATGCGACGTTGAGCGCCTTGGTGCGGCGGCGCGCTGCCCGTTCGTTTCCTTCGCTGCCGCTTCGGCGCGAGCCGCTTCTGCTCGGCTACCTGGGCGACGGCCTCGGCATCGGCGGGATCGACATTCTCTGCGGGTTCGGCCAACGCGGCCGCGAGATCGGTCCCGGCTTCACACCGGCGTCGTCGGGTCGGCGTGTAGTACTTCCGGCACCCATACCTCGGCGGCGGTGATGTCCTTGTGGTGGTGCAACCCCCTCGTCGGGTATGGCTTCGGGGTCGTCCTCGGTGTCCCAGTCGATGCTGTCCTCCTCGATCACTTCGCCTGTCGCGGTGAGGGTGAACTGGTCTTCCTTCGACAGCCACACCGCCCAGTGCCCAGCTGCACCGTCGATCACGGCCTCGGTCACCGGGTCACCGTCGGCGGTCACCAGGTCGTCTGCGCGTAGGTACCGGTCGCCGTAGCCGGTTCTTCCTCGAGGACGGTCAGCCCTCGCTCGCGTAGGGGATGCCTGCTGCGGTACGGCCCTTGCGGACGGCACGGTCTGCGAGGAGCCGCTGCGCCATCCCACCGGAAGTCGTACCGCGTAACTCTCAGTAGTTTCTCGACGGCGGCGGTGTCGCCGTCGCGTCGAAGACGGCCACGACTGCGGCCTGCTCGAGGTCGAGCTGTCCGGAATCGAGGCTCCGAGCGCAGTTTCCGAGCGGCCCGCTGTGCCTGCTGTTTTCACAGTGTCACGCTTGTCGTACTGCAAGGTTTTTGGCGATCTTCGTCCACCGAGACACCGAGATCGAGCATCTCGGTCACTGCCTTCGCCCGCTGACCTGCGTGAGCGCGATGCGTCGGTCGTTGGTGTTCACCTGCTGAGTGAGGCGTTCGATTTCGCGGTCCTTGGCCTTGCTCGCAGTCGGACGGATCAGCACCGCACACTGTCGACCGCGGCTTCGCGAGCGGCGAGGTGCGAACCTGGCCGTCGATGACGACGACTCGGTCGCCATCGCGGCGCGCGAGGATCGGCAAGAGCACACCGTGGTCGGTGATGGAGGCGACGACGGCGCGGAACTCGTCCGAATCGGTGTCGACCTTGTCGCGGACGTTGGGCCGACTTCGAGGGCGTTGGGTGCAGGCGGGCGAACTCCTCGCCCGCCCCACGACCGGCGTGGTGCCGGTCGTGGGGGCTTCGTTGCGGCGGTGGTGGTTTCGATGCTTGCCGGTCATGGTGGTGTCTCTCTCCTGGTAGATTCTTCGGTTGGAGACACCGGCAGATAGAAGCTGTCCGGTTTTCTTGTTTCCTGCCTTGGTGGTTACTGCTCGGCGGCGGCGCGGACGCCGCCCGCAGTCTTGGCTGCCCGAATCTCGCTGGTCGTGGCACCGCTCCGACGTGCGGTGGCTTCCCAACTGCACACCTGCTCGTGCAGGTCTTCCATCCGGTCGTGGTCGTAGTCGGTGGCCCCGACGTACCGTGAGGCCGCTTCGTACGCTTCGGTCAGCTGTCCGAGTGCGTGGGTCTTGACCTGCGCCGGTACCTGACCGATCGCGACCATGATCGCCGTGCGCAGTCCCACCGTCCTCGGTCGAGTGGTGATGTCGTGCATGTCGTGACGTCCCTTCTCAACTGGTGGCCTGGCCCTTTGCCCTGCCGTTTTTTCGCCGTTTCTGGCGTGAGGAGAGAAGTCAGCGCACGGGCCGGAGTGTCAAGGGTCGGGCCGAAAAGTTTTCAGCCGAGGCGTTTTGAAAAGTTTTCGGAGCCCTTGGGCCGGGAGCGCAGCGGACGCCGGCGGTTGATGCGGAGGTCACGGGTGATGAATGCTCGCCGGTAGCCAGAACCGAGTGAGAAAACGTCCTTCGCTCTTTTGAGTGCGGAGCGCAGCGGAGCTCCATTCGGTGGACGCCCGCAGGGTGGCCGGCACCGCCAGCAGGCGGGAATGCATGCCGGCCCGTCGACACCAGGCGGTGACCACCTCCCGGTCATTGAGCTTCGACGGGCGATTGTGCGGGAGCGACGGATGGTGACGGCGCTCTGTGTCGCGGCAGCACCTACCCTGTCAGGGGCTTCGGTACGGGCGGCCACTCGTGGGGATGTACAGACGCTGGTTGCGTGGGAAGTGGTCCGGCCACACTACCGGGGAGACGGTCCCAATCCATCTCAACCTTTATCCATACTCGAGGATTCTCGAACGAGGTTTTGGTCGCGCTGAAGGTTGCGTGACGAAACGTCGTGCCAAGCCGACTGCTAAACGTCGCCTCATCGAACGAGATGATCTCGCCGTCGAACGTCGATTCAGTGAACGAGGTGTAATCGCCGCTGAACGTCGCCTATCAAATGTGGTGTATTCGCTGCGGAATGTCGCGCCACTGAACGACGTGTAC
>NZ_REFU01000003.1:0-102500 GCF_003688915.1 Rhodococcus sp. SBT000017 | reverse complement strand
CGCGTTATGGCGGGGACTCGTAAGAGACTGCCGGGGTCAACTCGGAGGAAGGTGGGGACGACGTCAAGTCATCATGCCCCTTATGTCCAGGGCTTCACACATGCTACAATGGCCAGTACAGAGGGCTGCGAGACCGTGAGGTGGAGCGAATCCCTTAAAGCTGGTCTCAGTTCGGATCGGGGTCTGCAACTCGACCCCGTGAAGTCGGAGTCGCTAGTAATCGCAGATCAGCAACGCTGCGGTGAATACGTTCCCGGGCCTTGTACACACCGCCCGTCACGTCATGAAAGTCGGTAACACCCGAAGCCGGTGGCCTAACCCCTTGTGGGAGGGAGCCGTCGAAGGTGGGATCGGCGATTGGGACGAAGTCGTAACAAGGTAGCCGTACCGGAAGGTGCGGCTGGATCACCTCCTTTCTAAGGAGCATTCTCCAGGACATGTACCAGCACACAGGTGCTCGGATGATGGTCTGGCAGAGCCCGTTTCGTTCCCACACGTGGAACGGCGGGAGCTCACGGGTGGAACACTGACAATCAGATCCTGCAGAACGCGAAACCATGTTTCGCCGGCAGGAACTATATCGATGCACTGTTGGGTCCTGAGAGAACACGCGAAAGCATGTTTCTTTCTAGGCAAGACATATACAAGCGGGAGATTGTATCTACATCGCATTGTTCGGGTCTTTTCGGAGGTTCGGGTGGTGGCTGGTAGTGCAGCGAGTCTTTCGAGTGTGTGTTGTTTGAGAATTGCACAGTGGACGCGAGCATCTTTGTTGTAAGTAATGAAGAGCGTACGGTGGATGCCTTGGCACCAGGAGCCGATGAAGGACGTAGGAGGCTGCGATAAGCCTCGGGGAGCTGTCAACCGAGCTGTGATCCGAGGGTGTCCGAATGGGGAAACCCAGCACGAGTGATGTCGTGTTACCTGCACCTGAATATATAGGGTGTGTGGAGGGAACGTGGGGAAGTGAAACATCTCAGTACCCACAGGAAGAGAAAACAATAGTGATTCCGTGAGTAGTGGCGAGCGAAAGCGGATGAGGCCAAACTTTGTGCGTGTGATACCCGGCAGGGGTTGCGTATGGAGGGTTGTGGGGTTTGCATTGTCGATTCTGCCGGATCGGCCGACAGTGAGAAATTGTGGTGTTAGTCGAAGTGGTCTGGAACGGCCTGTCGTAGAGGGTGAGAGTCCCGTAGACGAAAACATTGCAACTGTCGTTGTGGATACCCAAGTAGCAGCGGGCCCGTGAAATCTGCTGTGAATCTGTCGGGACCACCCGATAAGCCTGAATACTCCCTGGTGACCGATAGCGGACTAGTACCGTGAGGGAAAGGTGAAAAGTACCCCGGGAGGGGAGTGAAATAGTACCTGAAACCGTGCGCTTACAATCCGTCAAAGCTGGTGAACAGTTTACTGTTGCTGGTGATGGCGTGCCTTTTGAAGAATGAGCCTGCGAGTTAGTGGCATGTCGCGAGGTTAACCCGTGTGGGGTAGCCGTAGCGAAAGCGAGTCCGAATAGGGCGTATCCACCTTGTGTGGTGTAGTGGCGTGTTCTAGACCCGAAGCGGAGTGATCTACCCATGGCCAGGTTGAAGCGACGGTAAGACGTCGTGGAGGACCGAACCCACTTAGGTTGAAAACTGAGGGGATGAGTTGTGGGTAGGGGTGAAAGGCCAATCAAACTCCGTGATAGCTGGTTCTCCCCGAAATGCATTTAGGTGCAGCGTCACGTGTTTCTCGCCGGAGGTAGAGCTACTGGATGGTCTAGGGGGCCTACAAGCTTACCGAAATCAGCCAAACTCCGAATGCCGGTGAGTGAGAGCGTGGCAGTGAGACTGCGGGCGATAAGGTTCGTAGTCGAGAGGGAAACAGCCCAGATCGCCAGCTAAGGTCCCTAAGCGTGTACTAAGTGGAAAAGGATGTGGGGTCGCGAAGACAACCAGGAGGTTGGCTTAGAAGCAGCCACCCTTGAAAGAGTGCGTAATAGCTCACTGGTCAAGTGATCCTGCGCCGACAATGTAGCGGGGCTCAAGTACACCACCGAAGCTGCGGCACTCACACAACAGCCCCATGCAAGTCTGCGGATTTGTGTGCAGGTGTGTGGGTGGGTAGGGGAGCGTCGTGCAGCCATGGAAGCATCGGAGTGATCCAGGTGTGGAGGCTGCGCGAGTGAGAATGCAGGCATGAGTAGCGAAAGACGAGTGAGAAACTCGTCCGCCGAATGACCAAGGGTTCCTGGGCCAGGTTAATCCGCCCAGGGTGAGTCGGGACCTAAGACGAGGCCGACAGGCGTAGCCGATGGACAACGGGTTGATATTCCCGTACCCGTGTAACCGCGCCCATGGTGAATCAGTGACACTAACCACCCTGAATCCACGTGACTGATCTCTTTCGAGAGTGAGGCGTGTGGTGGATGCGTGGGACCTGATCTGGTAGTAGCCAAGCGATGGGGTGACGCAGGAAGGTAGCTGGGCCAGTCAGTGGTTGTACTGGTGTAAGCCTGTAGGGCGAACGGTAGGCAAATCCGCCGTTCATCAAGCCTGAGAGGTGATGCGTAGCCGATTGAGGCGAATTCAGTGATCCTATGCTGCCGAGAAAAGCCTCTAGTGAGTTGTTACACGGCCCGTACCCCAAACCGACACAGGTGGTCAGGTAGAGAATACTAAGGCGATCGAGATAACTATGGTTAAGGAACTCGGCAAAATGCCCCCGTAACTTCGGGAGAAGGGGGGCCCTGTCCGGTGATCACTCTTGCAGTGTGAGCTGGGTGGGGCCGCAGAGACCAGTGAGAAGCGACTGTTTACTAAAAACACAGGTCCGTGCGAAGTCGTAAGACGATGTATACGGACTGACGCCTGCCCGGTGCTGGAAGGTTAAGAGGACCGGTTAGCCAGTGATGGCGAAGCTGAGAATTTAAGCCCCAGTAAACGGCGGTGGTAACTATAACCATCCTAAGGTAGCGAAATTCCTTGTCGGGTAAGTTCCGACCTGCACGAATGGCGTAACGACTTCTCAGCTGTCTCAACCATAGACTCGGCGAAATTGCATTACGAGTAAAGATGCTCGTTACGCGCGGCAGGACGAAAAGACCCCGGGACCTTCACTACAGCTTGGTATTGGTGTTCGGTTCGGTTTGTGTAGGATAGGTGGGAGACTGTGAAGCGGTGACGCCAGTTACTGTGGAGTCGTTGTTGAAATACCACTCTGATCGTATTGGATACCTCAACCTCGGACCATGATCTGGTTCAGGGACAGTGCCTGGTGGGTAGTTTAACTGGGGCGGTTGCCTCCTAAAATGTAACGGAGGCGCCCAAAGGTTCCCTCAGCCTGGTTGGCAATCAGGTGTCGAGTGCAAGTGCACAAGGGAGCTTGACTGTGAGACTGACAAGTCGAGCAGGGACGAAAGTCGGGACTAGTGATCCGGCACCGGCAAGTGGAAGCGGTGTCGCTCAACGGATAAAAGGTACCCCGGGGATAACAGGCTGATCTTCCCCAAGAGTCCATATCGACGGGATGGTTTGGCACCTCGATGTCGGCTCGTCGCATCCTGGGGCTGGAGTAGGTCCCAAGGGTTGGGCTGTTCGCCCATTAAAGCGGCACGCGAGCTGGGTTTAGAACGTCGTGAGACAGTTCGGTCTCTATCCGCCGCGCGCGTAAGAAACTTGAGGAAGGCTGTCCCTAGTACGAGAGGACCGGGACGGACGAACCTCTGGTGTGCCAGTTGTTCCACCAGGAGCACCGCTGGTTGGCTACGTTCGGAAGGGATAACCGCTGAAAGCATCTAAGCGGGAAGCCTGTTCCAAGATGAGGTTTCTCACCCCCTCGAGGGGGTAAGGCCCCCGGCAGACCACCGGGTTGATAGGCCAGAACTGGAAGTCGGGTAACCGATGCAGGTGACTGGTACTAATAGGCCGAGGACTTACCACAAAGAAGCTACGCGTCCACTGTGCAATATCTGAAACAACACACGTTTCAGGTTGTACCCACAATTGAATGAACCAACATCGTTCACCGAACCCACCGACACGTGGTCATCGGAGACGACCGTTGTGTTCCGTGTGTAACTGTTTCGCAGAGTTACGGCGGCCATAGCGGAGGGGAAACGCCCGGTCCCATTCCGAACCCGGAAGCTAAGCCCTCCAGCGCCGATGGTACTGCACTCGACAGGGTGTGGGAGAGTAGGACACCGCCGAACACAACATTCCAGAATGGCCCCCGACCACCAGGTCCGGGGCCATTCTGCATTTCGAAACCACCCACACCCACACCACCCTCTCGCGGACGAACGCGCACGCATCCGCCATCCGCGCGCGCACAATCGCACCCCGACCGCTCACCAATTCCCGCGCACCTGACGAACGCGCGCGCACGTGCAGACACCCGCGGGCCTCGAACCGCACACAGACGCGGCTCCTACGGTGCTCGCGTGTGACGGCCGAGCAAATGCGCGCGCACTTGCGATACGCGCGCACAATCGCACCCGGACCACCGACCATTTCCCGCGCACCTGACACACGCGCGCGCATTTGCGGACACCGGGGGACTGGACCCGAGTGGCGGCGCGACGCGCCCGCGACGGTCGACCAAGCAAAGGTGATGGCGCTCATCGAAAATGCTCAACTTCGCTCAGCGAAAGTGCTCACCCGGTAGCGGTGATCACTGTAGCGGTTGACGGGTCCCGGTGACGGCTTTGCGGAGCTTCTCCGATCGTGCGTTGTGATCGCGGAGCCGGTAGGAATCACCGGACATATCGAGGACTACCGATCGATGCAGGAGACGGTCGAGCATGGCTGCTGCGACGGTGTCGTCACCGAGAACCGTTCCCCACGATCCGACACCACGATTGCTGGTGATCACGATCGATGTCTTCATATACCGTTGCGAGACAACCTGAAACAACGCCGAAGCCGCCTCTCCCGGCAACGGAAGATACCCGAGTTCGTCGATCACCAACAGTGTCGGCCCGGCGTAGAACCGCATCGTCGTCGCCCATCTGCCTTCGATCGCAGCCCGGTGACATCGAGCGGCGAGATCGGCGGCGGTGGTGAAATACGTCCGATACCCGGCATGCGCAGCAGCCCGCGCCAACCCGACCGACAGATGCGTCTTCCCGACCCCCGGCGGGCCGATGAGCAGCACATTGGTAGCGGTCTCCAAATATCTGCAGGTCGCGAGCTCGTCGATCAGCTTCTTGTCGACCCCGGCGGCGTTGTCGAAATCGAAGTCCTCGAGCGATGCCGGGGTCGGCAGGCACGCGAACCGCAACCTGCCTGCCAACCGCCGCGCTTCGGTGGCAGCAACCTCGATCGAGAGCAACCGCTCCAGCGCCGCCGTCATCGACAGCTCCTCCGCCGCGGCCTGGTCGAGGACCGCCGGCAGTGCTTCGGCGGCGTCGGCGAGTTTGAGGACCCCGAGATGGCCACGCAAACGTTGGTAAAGGCTCGCTGCTTCCGCGGTGTTCGGTGCGGGAAGTCGATCGGCAGCGGCACCTCCTTTCGGTGTTTCACTCATGCGAGAGTGTTCCTTCCCCGTGCAGCCCGCTCGTAGGCCGAGAGGTCGATGACATCCGATGATGCTGCCGCGGAATCGGTTTCAGCTGCTCCTGTCGAGTAGTTCGTACTATGGAAACTGCTGCCACGCAATACTTCTGCCGCCCTGAGCGCATCAGGCCCGGGTGGTATCCGTTCTTTGCGGCGGTGCGGTTTGCCGGTGTTCGCGGTCGCCATCGCGGCCCGTTCGAGTGCGACGACATGACCGCTGTCGCGGACGATCATGCCGAGACCGTCGGCGGCGACCGCATGCCTGGCGACAGTGATGCCGGAGGCGGTGACGATGTCGAGATGACTACCGCCGACGGGGCGGGTGACGGTGACCTGCGCGGACGCCAACTCCGGCGGGACGGAGTACTGGTTGCCGCGGTAGGACACCAACGCTTGCCGCGACGCCGTCCGACTGTCGCCGAGAATCACCGGATACGCCGTCGCCGGCGGTTCCTGCAGGGGTTCGGCCGCTGCGAGGTCGGCGACAGTGCTGGTTCCGTCCGGGGTGTGGCGGGTGCGACTGTCGGAGATGGCGGCACAGAAGTTGTCGAGATGCGCTTGGGCCTGCTCGACGCTCATGTCCGGTAACGACCGCCACCAGCGTTGTGCTGCAGTGTGATTCGCTTTCTCGACGACACCTTTGCGGTTCCCTCTCCGCGGTGGGCAGATCGCGACCGAGACCCCGTAGTACTTCGCGACGCCGGCGAAGCTGGCGGTCACCGCACCGGACTCGGGGTGGCAGACAGTGGCCATCCGGTCGAAACGCCAGACTCGGGTGGTGCCGCCGAGAGCGCGGACAACGCGGTCGAGATTGTCGACCAGATGTGGTTGATCCATCGACGGGGTCAGTACCGCCCGCCATTTCCCCGAGTGTGCGAGGGAGCCGACCCACAGGTGTGCTGTTCTGCCCCAACCCCATTCAGTCGGCGGGTTCGGTAGATCGACGTAGTCCCATTGGGTTTCTTCGCCCGGTGGGTGGTCGATGATGGCGTTGGCTCGGTCGGTTGCGGTCCTGCAGGCCAGGCAGATCGGGCGTAGTTTCTGCTGCCGGATCTTGCGGGTCATCGTCGGATAGGACAGTGCGAAGCCCAGGGCCAACAGTTCGTCGAACAGGGCGACCGCCCACAGGTGCGGGTCCTCGGTGAATCGGTAGCGGATGTAGTCGATGAAGTCCTCGAACGGGTCCGTCGTGGACTTTCGTCGCACACCTGGGGTGGTGGTTCCGTTGATGTAGTTGCGGACGGTGCGGCGGTTGCGGCCGGTATGGCGGGCGATGTCCGAGATCGACATGCCTCGTTTGTGCAGTGCGGATATCTCCATGTCCTCTTCCCATGTAAGCATGAGATCGCGGGTCTCCTTCGGGGCGCTGGTGTGTGGTCAGAGACCATCAGCATCGGAGGAGGCCCGCCCTCATTGGCGGAGCCACACGGGTGAGCACTTTCAGAGATCAGATCTGGGCACTTTCACTGAGCGCCGTCAAAGGCGCGCGCACTTGCGATACGCGAGCAGAATCGCCACCCGACCACTGCCCATTCCCCATGCAGCTGACACACGCGCGCGCGTTTGCGGGCTCTCGGAGTCTTGGCCGCGCCTCAGGTGACCGTAGGTACGAATATCACCGCGCAGCGTAGCCGTCGTCGTCTACGCACCTCGTCGTCCGGAAGTGCTTACTGTTCGCGGAATAGCCTTTGCGCCAGGGGAATTGGTGTACGAACGACTCGTGCGTCGTGCGCGCTGAATTTAATCGGTGGAGTTCGTCGCGGTGGCCGTGCATGATCGTGACACAGGCACATCGCAGAGACCGTGGAGGTGGACAATGGCAGCAGAAGCGAATTACGTAGGCCGTCGAGTCGTCTGCTCTCGGTTCGCGATTTGCGCCGATCATGCTCTCTGAGTGAGCCTTCGGCTGAATCGGCCGGTTCCGGCCGTCGATACGCCGCAATCGATTCAATACTCCGCCGCACAGCAATGCTCTGTGTTCGGCGTCCACTCTTGTTGTAGGAGAACAGATGTACCACTACGAACAGATCCTGAACGAACACCGACAACGCGTCGCGCGTGGTGCGCAGAACTACGAACGGCGTCGGGTTGCAGCGGAACGAGCCGCTCAAACACCTGTCGCAGAGGCAGATTCACGTGAGACCGAGGCCGCGGAGACAGTGGCCTCGAACAACTGTGAATCGGAATCCGAGATCAGCGTCGGGGTGATGTCGTCCCGGCGCTGACAGTCAGGGCTCCATCAGATGCGAGTAGCGATCGCCCGCGGCTGCGATGAAGTCGCGAACGAACCAGCACGCAGGGACAACGCGCAGTCCCTGCGTGCTGGTGTCGTCGAGAGCGTATTCGGTGAGGGCAGCGGCAAGTCCTCGACCGCGAAACTGCGGAAGCGTCACGGTGTGGTGAAACGTTCTGGAACCGTCCGATTCGAGGTACTCCGAGTAGCCCGCCAACTCGGAATCGACATAGATCTCGAAGCGATGGTCGGCACCGTCGTGGGTGATCTCGACCGTCATGGTTGTACCTCCTCGCCGAGTTCGGTGTCACCACGGTAACCGGCACTCGTCCTGCGGGGTGTTCTGCGGTTACTCGAGCACGCATTGACGCAGTAGGGTGAGGGAAACCGAGTCGTGCAAGCGCCACCCGTCGCAACACCTCTCTTCATAAGTACGGGGCGCTCTCGAGGCTGAAGGTGGCAATCCGTGGAAGACACATCCGACCGGGGAATCAAGGCATTCATCCGAACCGTCGCACAGCGCGGTGGACGCGCGGAGCGGCTGACGACATCGCGACGCAATCCCGTGCAGGTCTGGTCGATGGACGGCACGTCGTCGTGCATAGTCCGAGTGCGATCGAAGGTAACGGGTGATTGGAAGGCCCGCAGGCAGGACGAATCGCTCGAGAGTGACGACACCGGATCCTCGTATTGGGTGTTCGTCGATCTCGCGAACGAAGAGCCGCGCTTCTACATGGTCTCGTCCGAAGAGATGGCTACCGACATCCGCGGAGAAGTGGACCTCTGGGTCCAGGATTCGCCACTCCGCACCAGGACCGGGCATCACGCAATCGCCGTGGACCGAGTGCTGCACGGCAGCGAGCGTTGGGACCTGCTGGGTCTGAGTTCGACGTTGGACACATCGGTCGACCTCGGCCCCGAACAGACGTGGGTTCGTACACCGCGGGTGAAGACACCTCGTAAGTCGGCCAAGGCAGCCGTGGAAGAAGAAGTGATCGACAACCGGGTACGGGTGGTTGCCGATTGTGAGGGCTATCGGCTCAGCGGCCGCTACGATCCCGAGACGCAGCGACTGGAGATCACCGCAGGACCGATGGAAGGCCGCCGGTTCGACAATCCATCCGTCGCTGCCAGTGCGGTAGCCACACATATCAGTGGGGATGTCGAGGAGCGCGACGGCTGGCAGTTCTGGCAGCTCGACACTCCGGATCGCGCTCCGCTGGGATCGTTTCAGTAGAGAACCACAGCTCACGACCGCTGTGTTGTGACTCCTCACCAAATTGGCTTTTCCGGTAAAAACGGGACAAAGGTCCGATTAATCTTGCGCTGGTAGGACGAGCTCCCTGTTTTAGCCTCTGGGTCGAATCGATGTTCGAGAGTTCGTCCGTGCATCGAAATTCGGGTATCAGCGAGCTCAACGGTCGACAGTGCGAGGGGTGCTGTCGACCGTGGGGAGAGGTCTTCACCATGGAACATTCCTTCCGGACGGGCTCAGCCCACGCGTCCCGCTTCCTGTTCCTCATCGCCCAGTTCGTCGATCGGAGAATCCCAGCCGAGTTCTTCTCGGCTCAATTCCGAGAACTGCAGAACACCCAATCCACGTATCTCGATGCCGACGTCTCTTCGGTCATCGGAATGTTGTCGGTCGACGTCGGCGCGTACCTGGGTGATGTCGAGATCCGAGGGGTGGACTACATCGACTCCGAACAACTCTGGCTGGCTGCCGGTCAGGCGTTCCGTGATCTCATGACCGTCCAGTCCGAGCACTTCGAACGTGAGGCCGGGTGACGGCACCCCAACGTCACCGGAATCGATCACGATGCCGCAGAAGGTCTTCGAGCCGAAATCGTCGGTGAGTGCCTCGCATTTCGATCGGTAGATCGCCCGCATCGGCCAACCGTCTGACATAGGTGTCGGAAACACCGAGCACCTCGGCAGCTTGCGAGGTGGTCAGCAACTCGTCCACGGTGCCGATGGCCACCGCCCGACCGGTCGAGAGCTGGGTGAGAAGTTCCAACACCGCACTGCGTGCTGCTTCGTCGAGCGGTACCTCCGAACCGCCGATTCTGATGTCCACGTCTGGTCCGGTCCGCTCGTGAACGACCGCCGCCAGCGAGTTGGCCGATCGCGACTCGAGAGCAGGCATGACGAATCGGAAGTCCATCGGTCCAGGATAGGAGCGGGCAGAGGCGTCGGTACGCATAGGCTCGAAGCACCCAGCATGTGAGGAGTGTTTTCAGTGCCCCAGTTGTTGCACCTCGATTCGTCCGCAGACCCGGATCGCTCGATCAGCCGTAGGGTGACGGCCCGCTTCTCGGACGCCTGGCATGGCATCGGCACCGATCACTCGGTGATCCATCGAGACCTGCACTCGAGTCCGCTGCCGCACCTACCCACCTCGGCGCTGCACTGGGCACCCCATCTGCGAACCGCCGACGAAACCGTGGATCCTTCCGCCGAGGCGTTGCAGGTCGAACTGATCGAGGAACTGATCTCGGCGGACGCGGTGCTGATCGGCGCACCGATGTACAACTGGTCGATCCCGTCGACCTTGAAGGCATGGATCGACTACGTACACGTTCCGGGCATCACAGTGCCGTTCGAGAGTGACACGGCACCTCTCGTCGGCAAGCCCGTGGTCGTGGTGACCAGTCGGGGAAACGACTACACCCCTGGTACCGACAACGCCTCCGCCGACCACACCACCGCGCAACTGCGACAGGTGCTCGGAGTTGCTCTGAGGATGGACGTGCACTTCGTTCCGGTCGACCTGACGCTCGCCGAGCGGGTGCCGGCGCTCGCACCGCAGATTCCGCGGGCACGAGCCAATCTGGAGGCGGCGTTCTCCGCCGTCGACGATCTCGCGCTGCGATTGGGTGGAGCAACCGCCAGGTGAGGGCCGAGTAGCCTGGCGAGGTGCTCTCGAACGGCCCAGGCAACGACACCACCCTCGGTGAACGTGGATCGGGGCGCCATCGCATCAGGACGCCGTCGCGCAATCGCGGCCTCGCGCTCCGAATCGGCCGGGTTTTCGTCGCCACTGCGGCAGTTGCCTCGGTTGCGGTGAGTGGAATCGGGTTCGCGGTGTACCGCGAAGCCACCACGGGACTGACCACCTCGGATGCGCTCGACGGCATCGCGAACAACGATTCGAGTGGCAACGGCGAGGACACCAACATCTTGTTGATCGGCCTCGACAGTCGGAAGGACATGGACGGCAACGACCTGCCTGCCGAGTTCGTCACCGATGCGCTGCATGCGGGCGACAGCGATGTCGGCGGTTACAACACCAACACGTTGTTGCTGGTGCACCTTCCGGCCGACGGCGGTCGCGCGACCGCGCTGTCGATACCTCGCGACGACTACGTCGACGTTCCCGGATACGGCAAGCGAAAGATCAAGGAAGCGTACGGACTTGCGAAAGCCGACGCCGATACACGATTACTCGACGAGGGCGTCATCGATACGGCCGAGCGGGAGCGTCGAGCGCGAGACGCTGGTCGACGATCGACGTTGACCGCGGTTCGTGATCTGCTCGACGTGCCGATCGATCATTTTGCCGAAGTGAACCTTCTGGGCTTCTACGACGTGGCGACTGCCGTCGGGCCCATTCAGGTGTGCCTGAACAATCCGGTACACGACAACTATTCGGGCGCGGACTTCGCGGCGGGCGCGCAAGAGCTGAGCGCATCGCAGGCGCTGTCCTTCGTCCGGCAACGCCACGGCCTCGACAACGGCGACCTGGATCGAACCAAACGACAGCAGGCATTCGTGGCGGGAGTGATGGCCAAGCTCAGCGCCTCCGGTGTCATGGCGAACATCGGCGAACTCCGGGCGCTCGTAGCGGGCACCAAGAACGACGTCGTGATCGATGCATCCTTGGATCCGGTGAAGCTCGCAGGGGGAGCCGGTGCAGTCATGCAGGGCGACATCGATTTCTACACCCTCCCGATCACGGGCTACGACACGATCGACGGGCAGGACGTCAACCTCGTCGACGTCGATGCCATCAGGGCCGAGGCAGTACGGTTGATCGGCGACGCGCCTGCGCCCGCATCGCCGATGACCTCGGCGCCTGATCCGGCAACAACGCCGCCCCCGCTCGAGGTCGTCGCACCGGATCCGTCCCCGGATCCGGTAACGGCCCCCGACGCGGGTGTGCACAGCGACGGCGGCATTCCCTGTGTCGACTGAGCCCTGTGTCGACTGAACCCTGTGTCGACTGAATTCCTGCGGTACCGGTCAGAGCGTCGACGCGCTGAGCAGAACGTCCATCAACTGTTTCTCGACCGCCGCGAACTGCGGCGTCGTGACGATCTCGAGCCCGCGTGGGCGGGGCAGCGTGACCTCGATCTGGCGTCGAACGTGGGCGGGCCTGGGGGAGAGGACGATCACGCGATCGGAGAGATAGACCGCTTCGCGGATGTCGTGCGTGATCATCAGCACTGTCCACCGAAATTCCGACCAGACCTGCTGCAACCACGCCTGCATGTCGCTTCGAGTCAACGAGTCCAGCGCCCCGAAGGGTTCGTCGAGCAGTAGTACCGATCGTCCCTGCACCACCGTGCGCAGCAGCGCCGCCCGCTGGCGCATGCCGCCGGAGAGCTCGGACGGTCTGGCCGACTCGTACCCGTCCAGGCCGAACACCGGGAACAGCTCGCGTGCCCGCGCACGCGCTTCCTTCTTGGCAACGCCCTGCACTTCGAGCCCGAGGGTGGTGTTGTCCAACACCGAACGCCACGGAAACAGGAGATCCTTCTGCGGCATGTAGGCGCACGGCGGTACTCGAACCGTGCCGGAATCGGGCCTGTCGAGCCCGGCCAGCATGTTGAACACCGTGCTCTTACCGGAACCGCTCGGGCCGATGATCGACACGAACTCGCCGGGGCGAACACCGAACGACATGCCGTCGAGGACGGGCTTCTCGCCGAATGATTTGCTGAGATCGCGAACATCGATGCAGGTGTCGGCGTCAGACATGGAGACCCGCCGAACCGTGACGTGCCCAAGGCGCGACAAACCGCTCCACCAGGAAAGTCGAGACGAACAGGACCACACTGATCACGGCGGTCACGGCAACCGCGGCGAGAACCAGATCGGTACGAAACGAGTTCTTCTGTTGGCTCATGTAGATGCCGAGTCCCGCACTGGCCCCGGCATATTCGGCAAAGATCGCACCGACGACGGCGTAGGTGATTCCGATGCGCAGCGAGGTGAAGAAGCGGGGCAGCGCCGATGGTAGCCGCACGTATCGAAACTGTTGCCAGCGCGAGGCACCCATGCTGGCCAGCAGCGACCGCGCGTCCCGATCGGCCGCTGCGAAACCCTCGATGAGCCCGATGGCCATGGGGAAGAACGTGGCCAGTGCGATCACCAGGATCTTCGGAAGCAGCCCGAAGCCGAACCAGATGATCAACAGCGGCGCGATCGCGATGATGGGAAGCGTCTGCGATACGACGAAGAGGGGAACGAACGCGCGCCGCAGCCACGGCGAGAAGTCCACCGCGATGGCCAGCAACCAGGCCAGGGCCAGGGAGACCGCGAAACCGACGAGGGTCACTTGCAGGGTCGCCGCCGCGTTCTCGGCGATCGCATCGCGTTGCGCCCAACCCTGGACCACCACGCGGCCGGGGGACGGCAGCACCTGCGGCCGGATGCCGCTGATCTGGACGTAGACCTGCCAGGCGGCGATGATCAGAACGACGACGGTCAGCGCAGGCCACGCCCAACGCAGCGAGGCTCGGATACCGCTGAACGAGTAGGAACCTCGGTCAGCGGCTACCGGCTCATCGATCGCCGAGGTAGTCATTGGTGAAGTAGGTCGACCAGTCCGGCTCCGCGGTCAGAGGCGCGCCGTTCTGATCGGCGAGCACACCGCTGTCGTAGAGGAATTTCGAGTACTCGGTCCACTTGTCGAGACTCTGCCGTCCTACCTCGCCAGTGGAGTCCTTCATGTACTTCTCTGCGAGCATCTCCTGGCTCTCGAAGACGAGCGATTCGTCGGTGAATGTTCCCGGATTGGCGTCGATCAGATCCTGTGCGGCCTTGTCCGGATCGTCGGCGGCGAGTTGGTAGCCGCGCTGAAGTGCCTGGACGAACTTCTCGGCCTGATCCGGATGGGCGGCGAGCCAGGGCTCGTTGCCACTGATCGTGATCGCGTAGGCGTCGGGAAATCCGTAGTCGGTGTAGTCGAAGTACTTCATCGGCGTTCCGCTGTGCTCGGCCTCGATGCCTTCCCACGCAAAGTAGGAGACGGTGAAGTCGGCGGTCCCGGAGTAGACCGCCTCGTACGCCGAGGTGCCCAGTACCACCGTTTCGTATTCGCCTGTGCCGCCGTCGTTCTGGATGACCTTCTCGAGTCCGGCCTGCTCGCCGGACTCGCCGAAGCCGGCATAGACCTTCCCGTCGAGCGCCTTCGGGCTCGGTATGTCGTCTCGATCGGCGCGAACTCCGATGCCGGTCGCCCAGTGTTGGAGCGGCGCGAGGACCGAGACGATCTGCGCGCCCGCCGAGGTGGCGAAGACGCCCGAACTCTGTGTGCTGATACCGAACTCGGCGTTTCCGGCATCGACGAGAGTGTCCGCCGCAGTATTGTTGTACGGCAGAATCTCCACGTCCAGGCCGGCGTCGGCGAAATAGCCTTCCTGCAGGGCCACATAGAGGCCGGTGTGGTTGGTGTTGGGCGTCCAGTCCAACGCGAACCGAATGGTGTCGGAGTCCGTCGAGTCCGAGCAGCCCGCCAGTCCGGTCGTGGCAACGACGGCCGCCGCCAACGAGGCGAGAATTCGAGTGGTTCTCATGCGTACACCGCACTCTCGGCCAGGGGCCATGGGGTGGGATGTAACGCGCTGTCCCAGAACATCAATTCGTACCTCGATGCCACGACGAAGGCGTCGATCATCTGCTCGCGCTGTATCGGAGTCGCGGCAGCAGCCGCGTCGTCCACGAATGTCCTGGCTGCGTCGACGATGGCATGGAATTCGGGAGCGTCGTACGCGGCCACCCACTGCGCATACGGGTGATCGGGATCGCGATCGAGAACCGCCCTCGCTGCACCGGCGAGTGAGCGGCCGACGTCGGCGTAGATCCAGAAGCAGGGCAGAACAGCTGCTGCTGCAACAGGATACGGTTCGGTTGCCGCCGTCGCGGTCAGGTAGGACGTGTAACCGAGGCATGCCGGGGAAGGCTCTGGCGTCCGGGTCGACGGGGGCAGGGCTCCACCGGTCAGCATCGCTTCGTGCGACGCGGCCTCGTCCATCGCGCTCGCGGCGGCGCTTGCCCAGAATGCTCCGGCGACCGGGTTCGGTGCGTGTGCTGCCAGCAGCGACAGCGACTTGACGTACCCACCGAGATAGAGCGAGTCCTGTTCGAGGTACCGACGGAACGCGTCGAGCGGAAGCGTCCCCGCCCCGAGGAGTCGAAGAAATTCGAGGTCGTCGATCGCGCGTCGAATGTCCTCGGAGGCATCCCACAGTAGATCGGTGAAGCGGACCGGGTCCGCAGATACAACAGGCGTCATCGCCTTGACATCCCTTCGTCAGCATTACCTGCATCAGGTTCGGCGGGTTTGATCTCAGCATCCGCATCGGCGGACACACCCCGTGTCAGAACGAAAGCGACAGTAACACCGGTCACTCGGTGTCGATGCCGCCGCCCCTGTATCTGCGGTTCGGCGTCAGCCCAGCATGTCCTCGAGTTCCATGCCCTTGGTCTCCCTGATCTTGGCCTTCACGAAGAAGAACGAGAGCGCGGCGAACAAAGCGAACCCTGCGTAGATCACCCAGAGCCCCACAGACGACGTCAGGGGTGGGAAGGCAAGCGTGACAGCGAAGTTGGCCATCCAGTTGGCTGCGGTACCGATGCCGAGCGCCATGGCGCGCATGCGGTTGGGGAACATCTCACCGAGCATGACCCACATGATCGGACCCCAGGTCGAGGCGAAGAAGATGACGAACAGATTGGCACCGACCAACGCGATCGCACCCCACGGAGCGGGCAACGTGACGTCATCGCCGCTGCCGGTCGCCTGCGAGAACGCCACCGACGCCATGACGAGCCCGCCGAACATGCCGATCGAGCCCGCCATCAGCAGCTTGCGCCGACCGATTCGGTCGACGAACAGGATCGCCACGAACGTCATGACCACGTTGATCACAGCGGTGATGACAGAGGTGGTGAACGATTGATCCTCGGTGAAGCCGACCGACCGCCACAGCGTCGTCGAGTAGTAGAAGATCGCGTTGATGCCGACCAACTGCTGCAGCACGGCCATCGTGATGCCGACCCAGACGATGGGTTGCAGGCCGAACTTCGGACCGCGAATGTCGGCGAACGACGAGCGTGACTCCTTGCGCAGCGTCAGTCTGATCTCGTGGACGCGCTCGTCCGGATGCAGCTCACCGGTGATCTCGGCGAGGACTCGGGCCGCTTCTTCGTCGAGATGCTGACCGACGAGGTAGCGCGGAGACTCCGGGATCAGGGTGGCCAGCAACCCGTACACGAGAGCGGGAATCACGCCGACCAGGAACATCCAGCGCCAGGCCTCGATGCCGAACCACAGGTCGTTGGACGCGCCGTCGGCGGCACCGGCGAGAAGGGCGTCGGACAGCAGAGCTGCGAAAATGCCGATGGTGATGGCCAATTGCTGGAGCGAGGCCAGGGAGCCACGCCATTTGGCCGGAGCGATCTCGGCGATGTACGCCGGTGCGATCACCGAGGCGATGCCGATTCCGAGTCCGCCGAGCACTCGCCAGAGCATGAGATCGGGGACGCTGAACGCCAATCCCGAACCGATCGAGGAAATGACGAACAGGGCCGAGCCCAGCAGCATGACTTTCTTGCGTCCCCAACGGTCTGCGAGGCTGCCGGCGAACCAGGCACCCACTGCGCACCCGATGAGGGCGATCGCGACCACGAAGCCGGTGGTGAACGAGCCGAGGGAGAAGTGATCTTCGATCGAGTCGACAGCGCCGTTGATGACCGAGCTGTCGAAGCCGAACAGGAACCCGCCCACAGCAGCGGCGATGCTGACGCCGATGACCTTCGCTGTGTGGCGGTCCGAGGTCTGATTCATGAGTGATGCACCTTCCGGCCGCGCGCACGGGCGTCGGCCGCTGGGGAGACCGTACGGCAGGGATTGTCGTACCGTCCCCGGACATTACGCCTGGTAATTTGCCGCGCGAACGAGACCGTCAACGAAGGTCGAAATCCTCGTCCGAGACGGTGAAGCCGTGGCCGACCTGATCGGAGCACGTGACCCCGGTCTGCTCGTCGATGCTGCACTGCAGGCCGTTGGTTGAGCCACTTCCGGGGACGGTGAGCACTTCGCCGTACGGCAAGGCCGCCGCAGGACCGTCGAAACGGTGGAATTTGGGATCGCCGAGGCTTTCGAACTTCGCCGGGGACCCGGCGATCAGCTGCACAGCATTGGGTTTCACCGCCGTTCCCGACGTCCCGCTGCCGGGAACCTCGGGTGCCGAATCAGGGAGTGATCCGTGGCATCCGGCGATCGAGGATTCGAGGACGGCGATTCCGCACTCGAATTTTCCGCTGGGGCTCGAGAAGTAGTACCAGCCGGGTGCCTTGCCTGCGTAGTCCTGCGGCTTCGCCTGCGCTGCAGCAGGACTCGTCGGTGCCGGAGTGGTGGACGTCGGCGTGCCGGTCGCGGTGGTGGACGGTGTTGCCGACGTGGCAGAGGGGGCGGAGGGAGCCGTGGTGATCGGGGTGGGGCGGTCGGTGATCACGGTGGCCATCGGACCGTCACCTTCGCCGCTCGCGCCGCAGGCTCCGAGCAGGCACGCCCCGACGACTGCCACTGCGGCACATCCGATTCTCTTCATCGTCGGTTCCTTCGCTCGCGGGCGTCGACGCTGTGCGTATCGTCGCCGAGGGGGTGGTTGATGTTGGTACGTTGGGCAACGACCGAACGGGAGGTGCCATGGACACCGAGTCCGACTCCGCTGCGTCCAATTCCGCTGCGTCCGATTCCACCGTGCTCGTGGCCACGCCCTACGGTGACGTTCTGGGCTATCCGGTCGCTGCCGATGCGTCGCCGATCGTGGCCTGGCGCGGTATTCCCTATGCGACGCCTCCGGTGGGGAAGCACCGGTTCCGTGCGCCGCGTCCGTTGCAGCCCTGGTCGGGAGTGATCGACGGCCTCGAATTCGGTGCGATGGCTCCGCAGGGACGCGACAGCCCGGTGCCGATCGATCCGTCGCTGTCGATTTCCGAGGACTGTCTCACGCTCAACGTCTGGGCTCCCCGTCCCGACGCAGAACTGCGGCCGGTGCTGGTGTGGATCCACGGCGGTGCGTACTCGCTCGGATCGTCCGCGCAGCGGGTCTACGACGGGAGGAACCTCAGCGAGAACGGCGACGTGGTGGTGGTGACCATCAACTTTCGTCTCGGCGCGTTCGGGTTCCTCGACCTCTCGTCGTTCTCCACCGACGAGCACACCTTCGAGACCAATCTGGGACTGCGAGATCAGATTGCCGCGCTGCAGTGGGTCCGCGAGTGCATCTCCGCGTTCGGCGGCGATCCCGATCAGGTGACGGTGTTCGGCGAATCCTCCGGGGGAGCGTCGGTCACCACGTTGATGACCTCTCCGAAGGCCGAGGGCCTGTTCCAGCGAGCGATCGTGCAGAGCGCGCCTGCGACCTCGGTGTACGGCCCCGAACGCGGAGCCGCGGTGGCATCGAGATTCCTGGAGTTGGTGGGGGTCGACCCGGAAGACATCGGGGAACTGTTCGAGATGCATTTCACCAGGCTGGTCACCGCCGGCGACACGCTCTGCTACGAGATCCCGACGACAGTTCCTGGGACACTTGGCCTTTCGCCGGTCGTCGATGGAGATATCGTTCCGCGCTATCCCGTGGCAGCCTTTCAGAAGGGCCTCTCGCACAAAATCCCGTTGATCATCGGCACCAACCACGACGAGCCCTCGATCTTCCGATTCATGAAGTCTCCGTTGATGCCGATCACCTCCGACACCGTCTCCGAGATGTTCCGCGCCATCGCTCACGACCACGCGGATCTGCCTGCCTATCGAGTCGCCGAGATCATGGCTGCATACCCGGACCGTGACAAACCGGCTGGGGCACAGGCCATGTCGCGCGACGCTGGATTCCTCATGCCGAGCGTGTGGATCGCCGACGGGCACAGCAGGCATTCGCCGACATGGATGTACCGATTCGATCATGCGACGCCGATGCTCAAGGCCGCACGGGTGGGAGCCGGACACGCGACCGAACTGCCGTATGTCTTCGGCAATTTCGGAACGCTCAACCGAGACCCCACCTTCTGGCTCGGTGGCCGAAAGCCGGCAATGGCGGTGTCGGCGCGGATGCAGAGACGCTGGCTCGCTTTCGCACGGTACGGCGTCCCCGCCGCGTTGGATGCGTCCAAGCATTGGGCTCCGTACACCGAGAAGACGCGCTGGACGCTGGTGATCGATGCATCCGACACTCTCGTCGACGACCCCGACGGCGACATGCGCGCTGCGTGGGGCGACCAGGTTCTCGGATTCAGCTGACGCGTCGTCCATGCGCTTTTTAGCACGGACGTGGCTGACATGAATCGAACGTAACAGCAAGAACACCAGTCGCTCGAGTCACACCGGTAACAATTGGATGTCAGCACGCTGTCGGTGGGGGCGGTTATGTTCGATGTTGTGTTGATGTCGAGGATCGTCGAAACGTCCCGTGCTGTGTCGGCGACGCGTTCGCGAAAGATCAAGATCGGGCAGATCGGTGCCCTGCTCGCCGAGGCCGATGTCGGAGATATCGAGCCCGCCGTGTCCTGGCTGTCGGGGGAGTTACCGCAGGGGCGGATAGGGGTCGGCTGGCGCACGCTGGCCGATCTCGACGTTGCGGCTGCTGCGGACTCGACGCTGACGGTTGCCGAGGTGGACGAGGCGATTTCTTCGGTCGCGGCGACCTCGGGGGCCGGTTCTGCTGCGCGTCGGGTGGCGCTACTGACCGACCTGTTCTCCCGGAGTACAACCGAGGAGCGTCAATTTCTGATCCGGCTCGTCACCGGTGAGCTGCGTCAGGGCGCGCTCGAAGGGATCATGGTCGACGCAGTTGCCGCGGCCACGAACCTGCCGCAAGCGCCGGTGCGTCGCGCATTCATGCTGTCGGGTCGTTTGCCCGCGACGGCGATCGCCGCCATCACCGGTGGCGTCGACGCGCTGGATGCATTCCGGCTCGAGGTCGGTCGACCGGTCCGGCCGATGCTGGCGTCGCCCGCGGAATCTCTGCGCGGTGCTTGGGAACAACTGTCCGGCGATGTCACCGTGGAGTACAAGCTCGACGGTGCACGAATTCAGGTGCACCGCTCCGGAACCGACGTGAGCATCTACACGCGTACTCTGCGCGACATCACTGCGAGTGTGCCCGAGTTGGTGGACCTGGTTCTCGCGCTTCCGTGCGAGTCGGTGGTCCTGGACGGGGAGACCCTCGCGCTCGAAGACAGCGGCCGCCCGCGACCGTTCCAGGAAACGATGAGCCGATTCGGTGCCGAGAGCGCGCACGAGCTGCTGCTGCAGCCCTACTTCTTCGACTGCCTGCACCTCGACGGTGTCGACCTGCTCGATGCCCCGCTGGAGCAGCGCCTGGCCGCATTGGACCGAGTGGCACCGGAGCACCGAATTCCCAGTGCCGTCAGACCCGATGCGGACGCGGCAGAGGCCCACTTCGACGCAGCGCTCGACGCCGGGCACGAAGGGGTCATGCTCAAAGCTCTCGGTGCGCCGTACGCGGCAGGCCGCCGCGGAAAGAGCTGGCAGAAGGTCAAACCCGAGCACACCCTCGACCTCGTCGTCCTCGGAGCCGAGTGGGGATACGGGCGCCGCACCGGCTACCTGTCCAACCTGCACCTCGGAGCTCGCGATCCCGACGGCGGTGACCCGATCATGGTCGGTAAGACCTTCAAAGGCCTGACCGACGTTCTGTTGCAATGGCAGACCGATGAATTCCCGAAACACGAGCGAGAGCGGGACGAGCACACCGTGTACCTGCGCCCCGAACTGATCGTCGAAATCGAACTCGACGGCGTGCAGGTCAGCCCACGGTACCCGGGCGGTGTGGCCCTGAGATTCGCGCGAGTACTGCGATACCGCCCCGACAAGAACCTCGCCACCGCGGATTCCATCGACGCGGTGCGCGCACTCCTTCCACACTCGTGAACAGTTCCGACGATTAATACATACGAAACCGGCCGAACGATCCCGTAACACGGCGCAAAATATCTTGAGGGTGCAAGCCAGCGAGAGATGGAGTGCCAATGATGTCCACAGTTCGAGCTGCTCTGGTCCAAAGCAAGTGGACCGGTGACAAAGAATCGATGATCGCGGCACACGAGGGGTTTGCTCGGTCCGCCGCCGAGCAGGGCGCGAAAGTCGTCTGTTTCCAAGAACTTTTCTACGGTCCGTACTTCTGTCAGTTACAGGATGCGAAGTTCTACGAATACGCAGAATCGGTACCCGGGCCCACCGTCGACCGTTTCGCCGCATTGGCGAAAGAACTCGGCATCGTGATGATTCTGCCCGTCTACGAGCAGGAACAGCCCGGACTTCTGTACAACACCGCTGCCGTCGTCGATGCAGACGGCACGTATCTCGGCAAGTATCGAAAGCACCACATCCCTCACGTGAACGGATTCTGGGAGAAGTTCTATTTTCGCCCCGGCAATCTGGGGTGGCCGGTGTTCGACACCGCGGTCGGGCGTATCGGTGTCTACATCTGCTACGACAGACATTTCCCGGAAGGGTGGCGCGCACTCGGTCTTGCCGGTGCCGAAATCGTCTTCAATCCGTCGGCCACCTCGCGGGGCCTGTCCAACTACCTGTGGAAGCTCGAACAACCCGCCTCGGCCGTCGCCAACGAGTACTACGTGGGCGCGATCAATCGAGTCGGAATCGAATCCGAATACGGTGACGACGACTTCTACGGGACCAGCTACTTCGTGGACCCCGAAGGCAAATTCGTCGGCGAGGTGGCGTCGGATTCGGAATCCGAAATTATCGTGCGCGACCTCGACATGGATTTGATCAAGGTGGTTCGCGACCGGTGGGCCTTCTATCGCGACCGTAGACCCGACGCATACGGCCCACTGGTGCAACCCTGATGGCCACCACCTTCGTGCACGGCGGGACCGTGGTATCGACCACCGGCGCACAGGAATTGGATGTTCTCATCGACGGTGAAAGCATCGTTGCAGTGCTGGCACCCGGATCGGTCTCCCTGGCCGCGGACCTGAAGACCTCGGCGGACGTCGTCGTCGACGCGACCGGCAAATACGTCATTCCGGGTGGGGTCGACGGACATACACACATGGAGATGCCGTTCGGCGGTACGTTCGCCTCCGACACCTTCGAAACCGGAACGCGCGCAGCGGCGTGGGGTGGCACGACGACGATCGTGGACTTCGCGATTCAGACACCCGGTCAGCGCGTCCAGGACACTCTGGCGCAATGGCACGACAAGGCCGCGGGGCAGTGCGCCGTCGACTACGGCTTCCATCAGATCATCGGCGACGTCACCGACGATTCCCTGAAAGCCATGAGCGAGTTGGTATCCGAGGGCGTCACCAGTTTCAAACTCTTCATGGCCTACCCGGGCGTGTTCTACTCCGACGACGGCAAGATCCTGCGCGCCATGCAGTCCGCCGCCGAAACGGGTGCACTGCTGATGATGCACGCGGAGAACGGCATCGCGATCGACGTACTGGTCGCTCAGTCGATCGCGCGTGGAGACACGGCCCCGTACTTCCACGGCACGTCACGGCCGTGGCAGCTCGAGGAGGAGGCGACGCACCGAGCCATCATGCTGGCCAACGTCACCGGTGCACCGCTCTACGTCGTACACGTCTCTGCCAAGCAGGCCCTGGAACAGATCGCGCAGGCCCGGGGCAACGGGCAGAACGTCTTTGCCGAGACCTGTCCACAGTACCTGTATCTGTCGCTCGAGGAACAACTCGGTGCACCGGGCTTCGAGGGTGCCAAGTGGGTCTGCTCGACGCCATTGCGGTCGCGAGCGGAGGGGCATCAGGACGAGTTGTGGCGCTATCTACGCACCGGTGACGTGGCGACCGTCAGTACCGATCACTGCCCGTTCTGCATGAAGGATCAGAAGGAGATGGGTATCGGCGATTTCTCCAAGATTCCCAACGGGATCGGCTCGGTTGAACACCGCATCGATCTGATGTTCCAGGGCGTCAAGAGCGGCAGGATCACGCTCGAGAAGTGGGTCGACGTCTGCTGCACCACCCCGGCCAGGATGTTCGGAATGTATCCGAGGAAAGGCGTCATCACCCCCGGTGCCGACGCGGACATCGTGATCTACGACCCGAACGGACACACCAGCATCGGCGTCGACAAGACCCACCACATGAACATGGACTATTCGGCGTACGAGGGTTTCGAGATCGACGGGCACGTCGACACCGTGATCTCGCGTGGCCGGATCATCGTCGACGGCGGATCCTATTCCGGCACTGCTGGACACGGCCGATTCGTCCGACGCGACCTGTCGCAGAATCTGATCTGAGCTATGGACATCGGGGTAGTGCTCCAATGCAATCCGCCGGCGTCCCGTGTGGTCGACCTGGCCAGACAGGCAGAGACACATGGCTTCTCGCACGTGTGGACGTTCGATTCGCACCTGCTGTGGCAGGAACCGTACGTCATCTACAGTCAGATTCTGGCCGCGACGAGGCGGGTGACCGTCGGTCCGATGGTCACCAATCCCGCCACCCGCGACTGGACGGTTACGGCATCGACGTTCGCGACGCTCAACGACATGTTCGGCAATCGGACCGTCTGCGGCATCGGCCGCGGTGATTCGGCGGTCCGTGCCCTCGGCGGCAAGCCGACAACCCTTGCCACGCTGCGGGAATCGATCGATGTGATCCGCAGCCTGGCCAACGGGCGGAGTGCTCGGGTCGGTGAGACGACGGTGCAGTTCCCATGGGCGGAGCGGTCCCGACTCGAGGTATGGGTTGCGGCGTACGGACCCAAAGCCCTCGAGCTCACCGGACAGGTGGCGGACGGTTTCATTCTGCAGCTGGCCGATCCCGACATCGCGGCGTGGACGATCGGCCGGGTCCGCGCTGCGGCCGAGCAGGCGGGTCGCGACCCGGATTCGATCTCGATCTGCGTTGCAGCTCCCGCGTACGTCACCGACGGTACCGATGCAGGGCTCGAACATGCCCGAGATCAGTGTCGTTGGTTCGGCGGGATGGTCGGCAATCACGTCGCCGATATCGTCTCGCGCTACGGCGGCGATGGCGGCGGAGTTCCACAGGCACTCACCGACTACATCGCGGCGCGCAAAGGTTACGACTACAACGAGCACGGCCGAGCAGGCAATTCGCACGCAGAATTCGTTCCGAACGAGGTGATCGACAGGTTCTGCCTGCTGGGCACCCCGGCAGATCACATCGCCAAGCTGAAAGAGCTGGAGACACTCGGCGTGGACCAGTTCTCGGTGTACCTGCAGCACGACGCCAAGGCCGCGACACTCGAAGCGTACGGAGAGAGCATCATTCCGCAGATTCGCCCGAGCGTGACGGCAACGTCGTGACGAGCGTTCTCGATCAGGCTTCGGTGGTGGCGCCTACTCCCGCCGGTGCGAATCGAGGAGGGCGGCGTCCGTTGATGGCGGTGGTGGCCGTCGGCTTGTTGCTGGTTTTCTGGGAGCTGGTGAAAGTGCTCGTCCCCGAGGACGGGGTGAGTATCGCCGGAGTGCGGGTGCTGCCGCGCACCGACGACGGCGCGCTACCGCACGTGTGGTCGGTGTTGGCGGCGCTCACCGAGCCCGAGGTGAACGTCGCCGGGGCTCGCAGTGTCGGTGCCGCGATCGCCTCCAGTGGCCTGTTCACGTTCGGGCTCGCGGTACTGGGGTTCGCGTTGGGGACGGTGGTCGGGCTGGTGCTGGCCGTGGCGATGCAGCGATTCGTGTGGGTCGAGCGGTCCGTGTTGCCGTATGTGATCGTCTCGCAGACGGTTCCGCTGATCGCGTTGGCACCGCTGGTCGCGGGGTGGGGCGGGAAGATTGCCATCGGCGGCTACGCATGGCAGCCGTGGATGAGTATCACCGTCATCGCGTCGTATCTCGCGTTCTTCCCGGTGGCGGTGGGGATGCTGCGAGGCCTGCGTGCACCCGATCGGGCAGCACTCGATCTGATGCACAGCTATGCGTCCGGATGGTGGACCACCCTCGTTCGACTACGCCTACCCGCCTCTGTGCCGCATCTGATTCCGGCGCTGCGTCTGGCCGCGGCCGCCGCCGTGATCGGTGCCGTGGTCGCCGAAATCTCCACCGGAACGACCGGCGGTATCGGCAGGCAGATCATCGTGTTCTCGCAGCAGGCAACAGGAGACGCATCCCGCCTGTACGCCGCTGTTCTCGGTGCAGCGGTGCTCGGGCTGGTGGTGACCGGGTTGGTGTCGCTGCTCGACATCGCACTGAGTCGGTATGCGGGCCGCTCGCCTGGTCGAAAGGATCGGTCATGACCGAGCATGCGGTACTCGTCGAGGGCGTCGGGAAGACGTTCGACGGGGGAGTGACTGCGCTGGAGGATGTTTCGCTCGCGATCGCGCCCGGTGAATTCGTCTCGCTGATCGGGCCTTCGGGGTGCGGTAAGTCGACGTTGCTCCGCATCGTTGCCGATCTCGAGCAACCCACGTCCGGTGCTGTGTCGGTGTTCGGTCTGACTGCTCGCCGAGCCCGCATCGAACAGAAATACGGCATCGCCTTTCAGCAGGCCGGGCTGCTCGATTGGCGCACAGTGCAATCGAACGTCGCGTTGCCGCTCGAACTGCACAAGGTACCCAAACGCGTACGCGCGGAACGGGTGCGCGAACTCCTGGACCTCGTCGGACTCACCGATTTCGCAGAGAAGTTTCCCAGCCAGCTATCCGGTGGGATGCAGCAACGAGTGGCGATCGCGCGGGCGCTGGCCCGAACGCCGGGACTGTTGTTGATGGACGAGCCGTTCGGTGCCCTGGACGAGATGACCCGCGAGAAGATGCAGAACGACCTACTGCGCATCGCCGAGGAGTCGAGCGCGGCAGTGGTGTTCGTGACCCACTCGATTCCCGAAGCGGTGTACCTGTCCGATCGGGTGGTTGTGATGTCCCCTCGGCCGGGGCGGATCGTCGACACACTGACGATCGACAGATTCGGCGCGAACGGTGATCCTCGCGAATCGGCGGAGTTCTTCTCGTCCATCACCGCGGTTCGGGACGCGTTGCACGGCCGCACGGTTCGAAGTGCGGATCTGCGATGAAGCTCTGGCTGCCACCGGTGGTGTTCGGTGCAGCGGCGCTCGCACTGTGGCAAATGCTCACGGTCGTCGCGGGGGTTCCGTCGTTCCTGCTGCCGTCGCCGAGCGCCATCGCCGAGCAATTCGTGCGAAATCTCGGCAACATCGGATCGGCAAGTCTGGCAACGGGAACCAATGCTCTGGTGGGGTTGATCGCAGGCTCGGTCCTCGGTCTCCTCGCGGCAATGGCAGCGGTTCGCCTGCGGATCGTCGACGAATTGCTCACCCCGTTGGCAGCGGGTGCTGCAGCCGTTCCCATCGTCGCTCTTGCGCCGGTGTTCAATTCGATGTTCTCCTCGACCACCGATCTACCGCGCCGCCTCGTGGTGACCATCGTCGTGTTCTTCCCGGTATTCGTCAGTGCGGCAAAAGGACTGCGTCAGGTCTCGGCCGTGCACCACGATCTCATGACGTCGTATGCCGTGGGTGGTTGGCAGTTCACGCGAATCGTCCGCCTCCCGTCCGCCGTTCCGCACATCTTCACCGGGTTGCGGGTTGCCGCTCCCAATGCTGTCATTGCTGCCATCATCTGCGAGTACTTCGGTGGATTGCAGAACGGTTTGGGGTCGCGGATCACCTCCGCCGCGGCGAACACGGCCTACCCCCGGGCATGGGCCTATGTGATGGGTGCCATCGCAGTCGGTTTGCTCTTCTTTCTGGTTGTTCTGCTGCTCGAGAAGCTCGTGTCCCGGCGTCGTATCTAGGAGATGAACGTGAAGATCACCCGAACCCCCCGATCTCTTCTCGCCGCCGTGATGGCGCTGGCAGTGGTCGCCTCGGCGTGCAGTACCACCACGACCGACACCGACACCGGTGCCGACGGGGACACCACGATCAAGCTTCAACTGCAGTGGTTCAAGCAGGGCCAGTTCGCGGGCTACCTCGCCGCCGTCGATCAGGGTTTCTACGCCGAGCAGGGGCTGGATGTCGAAATCCTCGACGGCGGAACCGATATCGTCCCGCAAACCGTGCTCGCACAGGGGCAGGCCGATTATGCCGTCGCGTGGGTACCGAAGGCGCTCGCATCCCGTGAGGCCGGAGCCGGCATCACCGACGTGGCCCAGATCTATCAGAAGTCGGGCACCTTGCAGGTCTCGTTCAAGGATCAGAACATCGCCTCACCCGCCGACCTCCAGGGCAAGACCGTCGGAAACTGGGGCTACGGAAACGAATTCGAGCTGTTCGCCGGTATGACCAAGGCCGGGGTCAGTCCCTCCGACGTGACGTTGGTGCAGCAGCAGTTCGACATGAACGGCCTGTTGTCCGGTGATATCGCTGCAGCCCAGGCGATGTCGTACAACGAGTACGCGCAGTTGCTCGAGACCGTGAACCCCGCAACCGGTGCGCTCTACACCGCAGACGATTTCACCGCGCTGAACTGGAACGACGACGGAGTCGCGATGCTGCAGGACGCGATCTGGGCCAATACCGACAGGCTCTCCGACGAGGCCTACCAGGAGCAGACCGTCAAATTCCTGGCGGCATCGTTGAAGGGCTGGATCTTCTGCCGCGACAACGTCGAAACGTGCCGCGACATCACCGTTGCGGCGGGCTCGACACTCGGCGCGAGTCACCAGCTCTGGCAGGTCAACGAGGTCAACAAACTGATCTGGCCGTCCGCAGAGGGCATCGGCATGATCGACGAGGCGGCCTGGCAGCAGACTGTCGACATCGCCAAGAGCACCAAGAATGCCGAGGGATCGACGGTGCTGACAGCCGATCCCGATGCCGAGGCGTACACCAACGAGTACGTCACGCAGGCGCTCGATTTGTTGAAGGCCGACGGTGTGGACGTCACCGGGGAGTCGTACGCTCCGATAGAGGTCACACTGGAGGAAGGCGGCAAGTAGATGGATCACGTGTTCTACTCCTGGGCGGCGCAGGCCGAACTGAACCCGATCACCGTCGAGGGGGCGGAGGGATCGTGGTTCTGGGACGACAAGGGCAACCGATACCTGGACTTCTCGTCGCAGTTGGTCAACGTCAATCTCGGCCATCAACACCCCGACGTGGTCGCCGCCATAGTCGAACAGGCTCAGGTTCTGACGACCATCTCCCCGACCGTGGCCAACAACAAGCGCAGTGAACTCGCCGCGTTGATCGCCGAACGTGCGCCGGGTGATCTGAACCGAGTGTTCTTCACGACCGGTGGCGCAGAAGCCGTCGAGCATGCGGTGCGGCTGGCGCGACAGCACACCGGGCGTACGAAGATGCTTGCCGCGTATCGCTCGTACCACGGTGGGACCGGAGTTGCGATCGGTCTCACCGGCGAGCCACGGCGTTGGGGCACCGAACCCACCAACGTCGACGTCGTGCGCTTCTTCGGGCCGTACCCCTACCGGTCGCCCTGGGGCACAACGACTCCCGAGGACGAGACGACGGCAGCACTGGCGCATCTGGAGCAGGTCATCGTGCTCGAGGGCGCGCAGAACATTGCCGGACTGATCCTCGAATCGGTGATCGGCACCAACGGTGTGCTGATTCCACCGCCCGGATATCTGGCCGGCGTTCGGGCACTGTGCGACAAGTACGGAATCGTCTACATCGCCGACGAAGTGATGGTCGGGTTCGGGCGCATCGGCGAATGGTTCGCGTGCCAGGCCTGGGATGTGACACCGGATCTGATCACGTTCGCCAAGGGCGTCAACTCCGGGTACATCCCCCTCGGCGGTGTCGTGATCTCGGAGAAGATCGCCTCGCAGTTCGACCACAAGCCGTATCCGGGCGGCTTGACCTACTCCGGGCACGTGCTCGGGTGCGCCGCGGGCGTGGCATCCATCGGAGTGTTCGAGCGCGACAAGATCCTTCAGCACGTGCGTCACGTCGGCGAGGACGTACTGGGTGCGGGCCTGTCGAAGCTGGCCGAATCACATCCGAGCGTGGGCGAGGTGCGCGGCAAGGGATTCTTCTGGGCCGTCGAATTGGTCAAGGACGGCACGACGAGGGAACCGCTGGTGCCGTTCGCCGCGTCGGGCAAGGACGCGGCGGCGATGGGTACGGTGACCGCAGCGGCGAAATCACGTGGGCTGTGGCCGTTCGTGTCGGGAAACCGCCTACAGATTGCCCCGCCGTTGACCACGTCCGAGGACGAAATTCGTCAGGGACTGGAAATCCTCGACGAGGTATTGGCGGTGGCGGACGGGTTCACCGTTTGACCGAGGGTCGTGCATGGAAATTCGACCCCTGCTACGAAGTTGCGCGCACGTGCGGCGTCAGCCGCTCCGCTCACAGCACAGCACCGGGGTTGAGGATCCCCGCCGGATCGAGTGCGGTCTTGATTCGGCGGGTCAGCTCCATGACGTCCTCACCCACCTGATCGGGAAGCCACGCCTTCTTGAGGCGACCGACTCCGTGTTCACCGGTGATAGTGCCGCCCAACGAGATTGCCAGATCCATGATCGCGCCGAACGCGATGTTGGCGCGACGTGTCATGTCGGCGTCCTCGGGGTCGAAGACGATCAGCGGGTGGGTGTTGCCGTCACCGGCGTGGGCGATGACCGCCACCAGCACGTCGTATTTCGTGGACAGCTCGGCGATTCCGTCGACGAGGGCCGGCAGTGCGGGCAGCGGAACCCCGACGTCCTCGAGCAGCAGGCTGCCGAGTCGCTCGACCGCGGGAATGGCGAATCGCCGTGCGGCAGCGAAGGCCTCGCCCTCATCGGGGTCGTCGGTGGTGAAGACATCCGAGGCCCCGGCCTCGGTGCACGCGGCCGCCATGATCTCGATCTCGCGGCCTCGGTCGGCACCGGGGGAGTCGGACCGAGCAATGAGCATCGCCGCCGCCTCGCGATCGAGTCCCATGTTCATGGCGTCTTCGACGGCACCGATGGACGCGCGGTCCATGAACTCGAGCATCGACGGCCGCAGGTTCCGGGTGATGGCCAGAATTGCGGCGGTGGCGTCGTGCACCGAGGCGAACGAGGCGACCACCGTACTGGCGGGAGGTTGCGCCGGAATCAATCGAAGAGTGATCTCGGTGATGATGCCCAGCGTGCCTTCGGAGCCGACGAACAGCTTCGCCAGGGACAGGCCCGCAACGTCTTTAAGGCGTGGCCCGCCCAGTCGGACGGCGGTACCGTCGGCCAGGACGACCTCGAGACCGAGAACGTAATCGGTGGTGACGCCGTACTTCACACAGCACAGTCCGCCCGCATTGGTGGCCGCATTGCCTCCAATGGAACACATCTCGAACGATGACGGATCCGGTGGATACCAGAGGCCGTGTTCCGCGACGGCCTTCTTGACCTCGGCGTTGAGCAGTCCGGGTTGTACCACCGCGATGCGGGTCACCGGATCGACGGTGATTTCGCGCATCAACTCGGTGGTGAGCACGATTCCGCCGTCCACGGCGGTGGCTCCACCGGACAGACCCGATCCCGCACCGCGTGGGACGACCGCCACGGCGTGCTCGGTGGCCCATCGCATGACGGCACGAACGTCCTCGGTGGACTGTGCGCGTACGACGGCCAGCGGGGTACCGGCGTCGGGATCCTTGGCCCAGTCGCGTCGGTAGCCCTCGGTGATGTCCGGGTCGGTGACCACCGAGCCGGGCGAAAGAAGGGATTCGAGCTCGCTCAGGCGGGCATCTGCATCGGTCGTCACCGACATCTCGGTCTCCTCACGTCGAAAATGTGACCGTCGACACTCGAGTCTGTCACGGCCACGCGTGAGGCGGAGTCGGGGTCGGGGTCGGTCGGTCGGTCACTGGTTGCGTTGCAGTGTCAGTTCTGCGAGTTCGGTGGCCGCGGCGCACGGGTCGGCCGGACTGCCGCCTCGGTATTGCACCCACCAGGTGATGACGCCCGAGTACGCCGCGCTGATTCCGCACGACGATGGGTCGGCCGGTCGTCGTGACAGGAATGCTGTGGTGCCGGCAACGTCGACGTCCTCGGTCGCGTAGCCGAGCCGATCGGCCAGCTCTCGCTCGCGCGAGAGGGCTTCGTTCTCGAACCAGGCGAAGGTCACGTCGATGAGCCCGGCGGCACCGACGCCGGTCCACATGCACACTGCACCGTAGAAGTACTGATCGACGAGGTCGGCACCCACTGTTTCGGCGATGGTGGGGTCCGGGACGGCGATGCACTCCTCGAGCAGCTTGTCGAACTGGCCGCTACCGCCGCCTCGAGCGGGTGCCGCCCTACCGGTCACGGTGGTGGTGCATCCGGTTCCGACGGCGGCAGTGACGAGGACAGCGGCAAGGACGCGACGGGTGGAATCGGTGCAGGGGAACGTCGTCATCGGGCTACTTCGCCTTCGAGATCGTGGTTCTGGCCAGATCCTCGACGACGTCGCACGAATCGCGGGGGCCGTCGACCATGTAATTGACGGACCAGTGCACGAAGCCGTCCCCGTTCTCGACCCCGGCCTCGCACGACGCTCCCGAGGCCGCGGCGGTGAATCCTGGGTGACCGTCGACATCGATGCGCTCGATGGTGCGGCCGACCGCTTCGGCCACGGAACTCTCTCGATCGATGGGGCTGCCGCGGTACCAGGTGAACATCGCGTACGCGCCCGTCGCGGATTCCCATCGACAACGAATGGCGTTCTCGGACACCACCGTCAGGTCGGATACGGACGTGAGTCTCTGCACTTCCGTGTCGTCCATCGACCCGCATTCACCGACGAAGAGTTCTTCGGTCACGGGCTGGTCGGCCGTCTCGGACGGATCCGGATCGGCCTCGGTGTCCGGTGTGCTCGAGCATCCGACCAGCCCGAATATGATCGCTGCGATCAACGCTGCAACGGCTCGAGTGCCCACGAATGCGGACTCTACCCACCCTGTACGGAGGAGGGTGAGTGTTCGACCGAAGTGAGTCACATCAGTAACACCAGCCTCAGGCGTTACCAGATCGATGCGTCGCCGACACGCAATTTTGTAGTTCGCCACGCTAGCGTCCAGCGCAGCGAACCTCGCATCCCCATGCGGTGCGAGTCGACAAGGAGGCTGCACCATGATCGATCCCGGAAGTGACTCCTGGAACTACGTGGCCGCGATGTTCTCGTACGAATTCCTCGGGGGCGGAATCGAATACGACACCATCGAGCGCATTCACCGAGGCGAGATCGACGAGTGGGTTCAGGCGTTGACGCAGTCCGGGCTGTTCGATCGAGCAACCATCGCGCAGATCGCCGACTCGTGGCATCAGGCCCCTCGGCAGTTGTTCGACATGCTGGTGCTCGACGCGGACGAAATGACCGCCAGGCGCTGCTCGCTGGCGTGGTCCTCGCTGGACCGACTCGCCCCACTGGCCCGCCTGGGTTGAACGAAGGTCAACTACCGAGCACACGCGTCCCCGACGCATCGACGACGATGGCCTGGTCGTCGGTCAACCCACGACAGTCGATACCGTCCCTGCGTAGGCGCTGCACGGTTGCATGCCCCGAATCGTTCTCGTCCAGAACGGAATTCAAGTGCGGGACGATCGAGAAATCGACCAGACCCAGCCCGGTCCATACCGGATCGACACCGGTGGCGGGCCGAACCTCGCTTGGGTCGTCCGCGTCCTCGACTCCGATCAACGACGGTGCGGCCACACACGCGCCCGCGCTGTATCCGCTGTACACGATCGATCCCCGCCGAACACGCTCGGCCAGAATCTCGTCTGCACCCGAGCGGGCGAGTTGAGCGCGCAGGACGAAGGTGTTGCCCCCGCGCACCCAGACCGCACCGAAGCCGTCCAGTGCGCGCTCGAATGCGGCGGGCCGACCCACGTACTGGCGCAGATCCAGCTCGGCGGGCCGGTACCCGAGCGCGCTCAGCGGACCGAACTCGCTGCGAAGCGAGGATTCGCGAGCGGCAGCAGGCCACGCGTCCGATGCGTTCGCGATGACCGCGAGATCGGACGGCGGCCCGGTCAGTTCGACGAAAGCGTCGGAGTGACCGCCCAATCGGTACGAGGACAGGAACAGCTTCATGCCGTCGATTCGCCGTTCAACCGGGCCAACCCGACGCGAACGGAGTCCGCGACACGCTCGGGCTCACGCAGGCGGCGCGTCACGAACCCGGCAGCGAACCGCATCCGGTCCCGATGCCAGCGGGGCACCACGTGCAGATGGAGGTGGAACACCGTCTGAAATGCGGCCTTGCCGTCGTTGATCACGAGATTGGCTCCGTCGGCGCGCAGGTCCGAGTGGCGCACGGCGCGCGCCAACGTATGCCCGACGCGAAACACGTCAGCGGCCGCGTCCGGATGGGTCGAGTTCAGATCGGTGGCGTGCTCGCGCGGGACGACGAGCAGGTGTCCGCGACTGACCGGCCGGATGTCGAGAAAGGCGACCGCGTGGTCGTTCTCGAACACACGGTGTGCGGGGGCGTCGCCGGCGACGATGGCACAGAAGATGCAAGATTCCACGGTTGTCACTGTAGGGTCCGATCATCACCGATAGACCTGTATGGCGTGCATCACAATTGCTCGTCTTGTGGCTGCGGAATGCCGAACGGACTCGATTCAGAACGAATCGGACTGTGTTCCGGGTTACCCGCGGTCTGTCTCCTCTGGCTACTATCAGGGACCTTGTGCCTTTGTCGCATGGGTTCGTCCACTCGTCGCACGTTCGGGGCCATTGGCCGATCAGTGGACACCATTCAACGCAGGAAGACGGAGATTTGGATACATCGCAGAGCACTGAGAAGGGTTCGGGATCCACGACTGTCGTCGGTGTGGTTCGGGAATCGGGGGAGGGCGAACGTCGCGTCGCCCTGGTGCCCAAGATCGTTGCCTCCCTGACGGGTAAGGGCGTCGAGATCGTCGTCGAATCGGGTGCCGGTCTCGGCGCTCTGATTCCCGACGAGCTGTACGTCGCCGCCGGCGCGACCATCGGTGATCCATGGTCGGCGGACGTCGTGGTCAAGGTCGCGCCGCCGTCCGACGCCGAGATCGCCAAGCTGACGTCGGGTTCGACGCTCATCGGATTTCTGGCACCGCGCAACGCGGAGAACAGCATCGGGGCGTTGAAGGCAGCCGGAGTGCAGGCCTTCGCCGTCGAAGCGATCCCGCGGATCTCGCGGGCGCAGGTGATGGACGCACTGTCCTCTCAGGCCAACGTCGCAGGCTACAAGGCCGTGCTGCTGGCCGCGTCCGAGTCCACCCGGTTCTTCCCGATGCTCACCACCGCCGCGGGCACCGTGAAGCCCGCTACCGTGCTGGTACTGGGCGTCGGCGTGGCAGGTCTGCAGGCGCTCGCCACCGCGAAGCGTCTCGGCGGCCGCCCCACCGGGTACGACGTGCGTCCGGAGGTGGCGGATCAGGTTCGCTCCGTCGGCGCGCAGTGGCTCGATCTCGGGATCGACGCCGCAGGCGAGGGCGGATACGCACGTGAGCTGACCGAAGACGAGCGAGTGCAACAGCAGAAGGCTCTCGAAGAGGCCATCAAGGGATTCGACGTGGTCATCACCACCGCGTTGGTGCCCGGACGCCCCGCCCCGCGACTGGTCACGGCCGCAGCCGTCGAGGGCATGAAGCCCGGCAGTGTCGTGGTCGACCTCGCGGGTGAGACCGGTGGCAACTGTGAACTCACCGAGCCAGGCGAGACCGTCGTCAAGCACGACGTCACCATCTGCTCGCCGTTGAACCTGCCGGCCTCGATGCCCGAGCACGCCAGCGAGCTGTACTCGAAGAACATCTCGGCATTGCTCGAACTCATGTTGGTCGACGGCAAGCTCGCCCCCGATTTCTCGGACGAGGTTCTTGCCGGTGCCTGCGTGACACGTGAGAAGGAGAACTGATGTACACCCCGCTGCTCGCGAACATTGCGATCCTGGTGTTGTCCGGGTTCGTCGGCTTCGCGGTGATCTCCAAGGTGCCCAACACCTTGCACACCCCGTTGATGTCGGGAACCAATGCCATCCACGGCATCGTCGTGCTCGGAGCCCTGGTGGTGCTCGGCAAGGTCGAGGATCCGTCCATCGGCCTGCAGGTCATCCTGTTCGTCGCGCTCGTGTTCGGAACCGTCAACGTCATCGGTGGATTTGTGGTCACCGACCGCATGCTCGGCATGTTCAAGTCCAAGCCGGTCCCTGCCAAGGCCACGAAGGGTGCTGACTCCTGATGGACAATCTCGTCAACATTCTCTACATCGTCGCCTTCGGCATGTTCATCTACGGCCTGATGGGTCTGACCGGACCGAAGACGGCCGTGCGCGGCAATCAGATCGCCGCGATCGGCATGTTCCTCGCTGTCGTGGCCACGCTGATCTCCATCCGAGACACCGGTAACTGGATTCTGATCGTCTTCGGTCTGGTCGTCGGCGTTGCGCTCGGTATCCCGCCTGCTCGCCGGGTCAAGATGACCGCGATGCCACAGTTGGTGGCTCTGTTCAACGGCGTCGGCGGTGGAACGGTCGCGCTGATCGCCTGGGCCGAGTTCCTCGACACGTCGGGTTTCTCGAACTTCAAGCACGGTGAATCGCCGACGGTCCACATCGTCATCGGGTCGCTGTTCGCGGCGATCATCGGGTCCATCTCGTTCTGGGGATCGCTGATCGCGTTCCTCAAGTTGCAGGAGACCCTGCCCGGTTCGCCCATCACTATCGGCAAGTTGCAGCAGCCGCTCAACGCTCTGCTGCTGATCGGCGCTGTGGCAGCTGCAGTGGTCATCGGCATCAACGCCACTCCGGGCGGCGGGGTGTCGCAGTGGTGGATCGTTGCGGTTCTCGTACTCGCCGGAGTTCTCGGTCTGACGGTTGTGCTGCCCATCGGTGGCGCGGACATGCCGGTCGTCATTTCGTTGCTCAACGCTCTGACCGGTTTGTCCGCCGCGGCCGCAGGTCTGGCGCTCAACAACACCGCGATGATCGTTGCAGGCATGATCGTCGGCGCCTCCGGCACGATCCTGACCAACCTCATGGCGAAGGCCATGAACCGTTCCATTCCGGCAATCGTCGCCGGTGGATTCGGCGGCGGTGACGCTGCTGCAGGTCCCGCGGGTGCAGGCGGCGGAACTGCGAAGGCCACGTCCGCGGCCGACGCTGCCATCCAGATGGCCTACGCCAACCAGGTCATCGTCGTTCCCGGATACGGCCTCGCCGTTGCGCAGGCACAGCACGCGGTCAAGGACATGGCCAAGCTGCTCGAGTCGAAGGGCGTCGAGGTCAAGTACGCCATTCACCCCGTCGCCGGTCGCATGCCAGGGCACATGAACGTGCTCCTGGCAGAGGCCGACGTCGCGTACGACGCGATGAAGGAGATGGACGACATCAACGACGAGTTCGCCCGCACCGACGTCACGTTGGTCATCGGCGCGAACGACGTGACCAACCCGGCTGCGCGCAACGATCCGTCGAGCCCGATTCACGGGATGCCGATCCTGAACGTCGATCAGTCGAAGTCGGTCATCGTTCTGAAGCGGTCGATGTCGTCCGGATTCGCAGGCATCGAGAACCCGTTGTTCTTCGCCGAGGGCACCTCGATGCTGTTCGGTGACGCGAAGAAGTCGGTGTCCGAGGTGACCGAGGAGCTCAAAGCCCTCTAGTCACGAGCCGTCAGCAGTATCGATGGGGCGCGTTCCGGTTGTTCATCACCGGGAGCGCCCCATCTTGCGTTGAACGGCCAGGGCGGCCGTGTCGAGTGGGTTGCGAGCTTCACGGGCAGCGGCGACAGGCGAATAGAGCATGACGATCGAGCACACAGGCCACCACACGAACACGATCGATGCTGCGCTCACTATCCCGGTGACGGACGCGGATCCGACGATCAAGGCAGCTGCCGCCACCGCCAGCGTTGCGACGGTTCCCAGACCGAGGATCACGGGCCGCCACGTTGTGGACGCCACCATGGATGCCGCCGCGAGCAGAGAGGCCACGGCGACGAGTTGTCCGTTCGGAAGGTCTGCGGACGGCATCGACGCTCCCAGGATCTCGCGAGCCAGCGCACTGGTCACGACGGCACCGATGGTGCAGGCGATCACCACCCCGATTCCGAACGGCAGCTTGCGTATCAGCGCCACCACGGCGAGGACGGCGACGGCGATCAACACCGCGGTCACATCGATCGCATCGAGTACGTGAGCGGCCAGTGCCGAGGCGGTCGTCGATACCCCGGACGTCGAGGGTGCGACATGCGGGGCCCACATCAGGAAGATCAGCAACAGGACCGCAGAGGCACCGGACACGGCCAAGCGAGCGACGACGGCTCGCCGGCGTGGTCGGCTCGTGGTGCCGGGCGGCGCCGCGAGCGTCTCGGCGGCGGGTGATGCGCGGATCGGTCCGGAGTCCAGGCTCGGTGGTGGCATGAGCGCCACCGTGCCCGATCCGGCTGAACGTCGGATGTGAGGAACATGGGAACCGGCTGATAGTTGCTCTGGTAACGATTCGATCACGCCAGTCCGCCTGTACGGAATCATGCAGTGTCGGGTAACGGTGACCATGCCGTCAAATTCTCGAAGTCGGTTTCAATGATTCAATCGGGGGTCAGGACTGGTTTCTATCGATCGAACGGTCCTCTCACCTGCAACCGAATCGAGTGGGTCGGATCGGCGTCGCTCGCATACCGGCCGCCGATGCGCACCCTCGAGCGGCTCTCGGTCCGCTCAGCTGGGCATTTGCCCTCGGATTGTTTCCCGTCACAGCATTTCGTGAAGCGAACTATGACTTCGTTGCAAGGCGTTGATTGGATGGGTCCATCTATGTGACGATACTCACATAGTCCAGTTCACCCTGGGCGAGACCGTCCAAAAGGGCGTAGTTTCAGCCGCATCGGAAACCCGCATTCGACCGTTACAGGCACATCGATAACGATCTGGAAACGGGCCGTGGTACCCGTCACAACCCGTCGGAATCGGGTACTCGACACCTACGGACGCCGGAAACTCGAAGGAGAAGAACATGACCGCAATGTCTCAGGGACAGCTCGACATGGTCCGCGCGTTCTTTTGCAACGAGTTCGAAGCGGATTCCCTCGACCGGTCCACCGTGCCCGAGCCTACCGCCGAGGCAGTCGCCGAGTGGATCGATGCACTCACCAACAGCGGCCTCTTCGCACCCGCCGAGGTTCGCAACATCTCCTCGGTGTGGGCGGCCGAGCCGGAGACGTTGGTAGCAATGCTCATCGGTGAAGTGGACGAAATCGCGGTCAAGCGCCACGGCGCAGCGGTGCCGGCCGCGGCAACTGCTACTCCGGCTCTGGTCCCCGCGTTCGTGCGCGCCAGCTGACTCGTCCCGGGTCTGGAGTCCTTCGCACCCGAGCAGGTTCTGCTTCGCTACTATCGGTCGAATTCCGATGACGGCAGTCGACAACGGTGTCGCGCGGCGAAGTGAGGGTTCTTCTATGGGCGCAGTGGGACTGGACGAAGAAGCAGTAACGACCTGGATCGCAGGATTGGGAATCGGCGCAACCTCGCCTCTCACCTTTCACCGGATCGGCAACGGTCAGTCCAATCTCACCTACGCGGTTCGTGACGCCGGTGGCAGTAGTTGGGTACTTCGACGTCCACCACTGGGGAAACTGTTGGCGTCCGCACACGATGTCGTGCGTGAACATCGAATTCTGTCGGGCCTGCAGAACACGGCGGTGCCGGTTCCGAAAATGATTGCGATCACCGAGGATTCTTCGGTGTCCGAGGTTCCGCTTGTGCTGATGAGTTTCGTCGACGGAATCGTCGTCGACTCGGTGTCGGTAGCCGAAGAACTCGACCCCGATCACAGACGCCGAATCGGGCTCGGCCTCACGGTGGCGCTGTCCGACATCCACCGCGTGGATCTGGAATCCTCGGGTCTGGCCGATCTGGCCAGCCACAAGCCGTACGCCGCTCGCCAACTCGCCCGGTGGACCAAGCAGTGGCAATCCTCGCGCACTCGCGACGTACCCGGTATCGACTCGCTGGCAACTCGATTGGCAGCCAACATCCCTCCGCAGCACGAGGTGACTCTGGTGCACGGAGACTTCCACCTCAGCAACGTCATCACGGCCCGCGAAGACGGCCGTGTCGCCGCGGTCGTCGACTGGGAGCTGTGCACACTCGGAGATCCGTTGGCGGACCTCGGCGGCCTGCTGGCCTACTGGCCGCAAGCCGACGACGGGGTCGCCGGTCCGTTCATGGCGTCGACTCTGCCGGGCTTTCCTACACGGGCCGAGCTCGTCGAGTCGTATGCGCAGCACACCGGGCGTGACGTCTCCGATGTCGGATTCTGGCAGGTGCTGGCGCTGTGGAAGCTCTCGATCATCGCCGAAGGCGTCATGCGCCGGATGGAAGCCGATTCGCGAAACCGGGCCGTGGCGGGCGGGCCGACCACGACGCTCATCGACGACATCGTCACCAGGGCGTTGCGTACAGCCGACGAGATCGGCCTGTAGTCGGTCAGATCGACGCGGTCCCGATCACCAGAGTGCGAGCGGCGCTCTCGATTTCGGGCGGAATCGCCACCGGTCTGCGAGTGACTCCGTCGACGTACACGTGTACGAATCGACCCCTCGCCGCCAACTCCAACGCATCGTCGCCGGCCTCGCGGAACAACCCGAGCGAGTACACGATGCTTCGGGTGCCGAGCTTCTCGACGGCCAGGCCCACCTGAAGGCGATCCGGAAAGCTCAACTCGGACAGGTATCGACACGAGGTCTCGGCGACGACACCGATCGCCGGCAGTGTCCGGATATCGAGTCCCGTCGTCTCCATCAACCAACCGTTGACAGCGGTATCGAAATACGCGTAGTAGGTGACGTTGTTGACGTGGCCGTAGTGGTCGTTGTCGTCCCATCGCGTCGTCACGGGCCACAGTGCCGGAAAGTCCGATGCATGCGACAACTCCGGCCCGGGGTTCACCTGATCGGTCATGAACGTGACCCTAACCAGTGGCGTCGGTAGCGGGCATCGCCGGGGACTGCCGACGCAGGATTGCTCGGACCACCAGACCGACGACCAAGGCCCAGAACGCGGAGCCGATTCCTGCGAATGTCAGGCCGGACGCAGCGACGAGGAAAGTCAGAACCGTTGCTTCTCTGTCCGACGCATGTTCGAGTGCGCCGAACAACGACGCCGCGAGAGTTCCCAACAGGGCAAGTCCGGCAACGGTTTCCACCACACCTGCGGGAGCTGCGGCAACCAGGGTCGCCAGGGCCGTGGACAGCAGTGCCAGCACCAGGTAGGAGGATCCGGCGGAGAATGCGGCGACCCATCGCCGCTTCGGGTCCGGATGGGCACTGGGATTCGCCGAGAGCGCAGCGCTGATCGCGGCGAGGTTGATCGTGTGACCGCCGGCGAATGCGCCGAGGACAGTGCCGGTTCCGGTGACGGTCATCGACGCACGCCAAGGAATTCGGAACCCGAACGATGCCATGACCGTGGTGCCGGGGATGTTCTGCGACGCCATCGTGACGATGTACAGCGGCACCGCGATACCTACTGTGGCCTGCCAGCTCCAGTGCGGAACCGTCCAGTCGATTCGGGGAATCAGATCCGAGGCCGCGATGGGGGTGTCGCCGCCGATCAAGTCGGCCGCGATGACCGCCGCCGCCGCGGCGAATGCTGCAGGAACTGCCCAGCGTGCATTGAACCGAAGTACGACGAGCCAGACGAGTACCACCGGAGCTACCTGGGCGGGGGAGTCGGCGAAGGCGACGACCGGTGCCGCGCAGAGCGGAAGGAGTACTCCGGCCAGCATTGCCTGCGCGAGTGGTACCGGAATTCTCGAGACGAGCGCGCCGAGTCTCGGCCACAGGCCCGTCAGGAGGATCAGCACCCCGACAGTGACGAAGGCACCCACCGCGGCGGGCCACCCTCCGACGACCACACCGGTTCCGGCGAGCAGTGCAGCGCCCGGCGTCGACCACGCCAGCGTGATGGGCTGTCGGTATCTGCGCGCGAGCCACATCATGCCCACGGCCTGGGTGACGCACAGTGCCAGCAAGCCGGAGGCCGCCTCTGTCGGGCTTGCACCTACCGCCCGCAGGCCCGTCAGCACGACGGCGAACGAGCTGGTGAAGCCGACCAGTGAGGCCACGATTCCTGCGCTGATGGGGGTCGAGAGCGGCGTCGGTCCGTCGGCGGCGTCGGCAGTGGTCACGACTGACGATGATGCACTGTGGGCCGTCGCCTGTCGCGTCGTTTCCCGTCGAGCCGAGTCGCGCCAGGCGTCGGTGGCCGAATGCTGTCGGGGCACCCTCGACGTGACGTAGTCTCTGGGTTGGACCGGACCAGTCCGTACCGCTGGTTCGGCGAGTGACGGAAAGGCCGGCGCAGTGGTGATGCCCGTACATCTGAGGGACAGTCAGGTCCCGAAGCACGAACAGCTTCGCGCAATCCTGTTGCACCGCTGCACCAAGGAGCTGCAACCCGGCGATCTGATGCCCAGCGAGCGAAAACTGATGGAGGACTACGGCGTCAGCCGCATCACCGTTCGCGAAGCCATCGGCCAGCTCGTCAACGACGGACACCTGGTGCGGGTCCGTGGCAAGGGCACGTTCGTGGCCAGTCGCACCGTGCAGTCGCGTTTGCACCTGGCGTCGTTCTCGGAGGAGATGCGCGCGCAAGGATTGACGCCCACCACGGTGGTGCTGTTCGCGCGGCTCGAAAGCCCCTCGGCGGCAACGACTCGTGCTCTCGGCCTTGCCGACGGAGAACAGACCTACCACGTCAAACGTCTACGACTGGCCGATGCCGAACCGGTCAGCGTCGACGACGCGTGGTACCGGGCTTCCTTGCTTCCCGGCCTGATCGAGCACGACCTGAGCAAATCGGTGTACGAGGCCGTACAGATCCATTACGGGTTGACCATCGACCGGGCCGAGCAGACCGTCAAAGCCACTGCGGCCGACAGCGATACCGCCACCCTGCTCGGCACCAAGCGCGGTGCCCCCGTGCTGTATTTCGACCGAGTCTCCTTCAGCGGCGACGAGCCGCTCGAACACACCGAGAGCTGGTACCGCTGCGATCGGTATCAACTGTCGATGGAAGTCGAAGGCGGGCGACGCACCCCGCAGCGCCGGTGAGATCAGGGCAGCTCGAACAGTAGGTCGCCCACTGCCACGGTGTCGTCGATGTTCGCACTCGTCACCGAATCCGGCTTCGAATCCATCAGGACGACGGGAACGACATCCGAGTAGCCCGCCGCCGCGATCGCTGCGGGATCGTAGGTGACGACGAGGTCGCCTGCCTCGACTCGATCACCCTCTGCTGCAACGAGTTCGAAGCCCGCGCCCTTCATTTTCACGGTGTCGATACCGATGTGCACCAACACACCAGCCTTGTCCTCGGTAAAGACGACAAACGCGTGCGGATGGAGTTTGAGGATCGTGCCCGCGACCGGCGAACGAACCTCGACCGACCCGTCGTTCGGGGCCGGGCGAAGCGCGACACCGGAGCCGACCATCTGCGCCGAGAACACCGGGTCCGGCACGTCGGCGAGTGAGATGACCTGGCCGGCAACAGGGCTGAGGATCACCCTGGCGTCGCTCACAGGATGTCGCCGATGTCTTCTGCGAGCGTGTCCGCTTCGGGGCCGACGATGACCTGAACTGCGGTTCCTTTGTGAAAGACGCCGTGGGCACCTGCCGCCTTGAGCGCTGCCTCGTTCACCAACGACCCGTCCTTGACCTCGGTGCGCAGCCGAGTGATGCACGCTTCGATCTCGACGATGTTGTCGGCACCGCCGAGGCCTTCGACGATCGCGTCCGCTTTGGACATGTGGGGTTCCCGCTTTCTGTCGGCGTATGTCTGTCGGGTGGATCACACGGCCGGGTTGACATGTGCTTGCCACCTGGCCAAACTACAACTGGTAATGACCGGACAGTACCCCTGATGGCACCCGGTCACAACAGCGAAATCGCCCTCGAAGGACCAGCCTCGAAGAGAAGGTCGCCATGACCCCGAAGAAGACGGACTCGATCGATACCGAGCCGAAGAAGGAATCTCGATCATTGGCCGGGCTGCAGCGGTTCGGACGCAGCCTCATGCTCCCGATCGCTGTTCTGCCCGCCGCCGGAATTCTCCTGCGGCTCGGTCAGGATGACCTGCTGGGGAGATTCAGCGCACTGGAGACCACCGCTGCGGTCATTTCCGCCGCGGGTCAGGCGGTGTTCACCTGGCTTCCCCTCATCTTCGCAGTCGGTATCGCCATCGGCTGGGCCAAGAAGTCCGATGGTTCGACCGCGCTCGCAGCGGTGGTCGGCTACATGGTGATGAACGGCGTCTTCACGGCAATGTCGCCGGTCGTGCTCGACGGAAAGGTCGATGCCAACGGAGACCCGGCCGTGATCGACTACGGCGTATTGGCAGGCATCGTCATCGGACTGCTCTCGGCAATTCTCTGGCAGCGCTTCTATCGACAGAAGCTGCCGGACTATCTCGGCTTCTTCAGTGGCCGTCGTCTGGTGCCGATCATGACGGCGATCACCGGTCTCGTTGTCGCCGTAATAATGTCGTTCGTCTATCCGCTCTTCTACAGCGCTCTCCAGTGGGTGGGCAACACCGTCGCCGACCACAGTGTGGTGGGCAGCGGAATCTACGGCTTCGCCAACCGCATGCTCATTCCCACTGGGCTGCATCACATTCTGAACTCCGTCGTCTGGTTCCTGGTTGGGGACTACCAGGATGCAGGCGGCCAATTGGTCCGTGGCGATCTGAACCGGTTCTTCGCCGGCGACCCGTCCGCCGGAGTGTTCATGACCGGATTCTTCCCGATCATGATGTTCGCTCTTCCCGCTGCGGCATTCGCGATCTACCGCAACGCAAAGCCGTCGCAGAAGAAGATCGTCGGCGGAATCATGTTGTCCACCGGCCTGACTGCCTTCGTCACCGGCATCACCGAGCCGCTCGAATACTCGTTCATGTTCGTGGCCTGGCCGCTCTACATCATTCACGCGGTGTTGACCGGAACCTCGATGGCGTTGACCAATGCTCTCGGGATCCACGACGGTTTCTTCTTCTCCGCCGGCGGCATCGACTATCTGCTGAACTACGGAATCGCCACCAAGGCGTGGCTGCTCATCCCGATCGGCCTGGTGTACGCGGTGATCTACTACTTCTTGTTCAGCTTCGTCATCAAGAAGTGGAACCTGCGCACCCCCGGACGTGAGGACGACGCAGTGCTCGAACCTGATCGGGCATGACCGCATCCACTACGACGACGCACCGCGGGCGGGTCGTCACGCGCGAGCAGGTGATCGAGGACGGCGTTCTCGCGTCGACGGGAGACCGGATCTCGTGGGTCGGACCTGCATCGGCGTGGCCCGGTGAGGCAGTACCGCAGACGAATTCGACGATCCTGCCCGGGTTGGTCGATCTGCATTGTCATGGTGGAGCGGGGGCCTCTTTTCCGGATTCACCGGCCATCGATCTCATGACGGCGGTACGGCATCACCGCTCCCGCGGGACAACGACGATGCTCGCCTCACTGGTGTCGGCACCGCCGGAACGGCTGATCACGCAGACGTCGCTGTTGGCCGATCTGTACGAGTCCGGTGACATCGCCGGAGTCCACCTCGAGGGGCCGTTCCTCTCGGTCGCCCGCTGCGGCGCACAGGATCCGGCGTCGCTGCGCAGCGGAGATCCCGGACTGCTCCGCGACATACTGAGCGCGGGCCGGGGAGCGGTGCAGTCGATGACCCTTGCGCCCGAGATCGACGGTTTTACCGCCATCGCAGAGATGTTGCGGGAGAACGGAATACTCCCGAGCATCGGGCACACGGACGCCGATGCCCTCACCACTCGACGCGGTATCGAGTCGCTGGGGGACGGTCCGATGACGGCCACGCACCTGTTCAACGGAATGCCGACCTGGCATCATCGGTCGCCGGGTCCGGTGAGCGAGTGCTTGGCTGCCGCGGCGCGCAGCGTGATGGTGCTCGAATTGATAGGCGACGGAGTGCACCTCGCCGACGAGACCGTGCGCGCGGTGTTCGATCTCGTCGGTGGCGCACGGATCGCGCTGGTGTCCGACGCGATGGCCGCGGCCGGTATGCCGGACGGCCGCTATCGGCTCGGGCCACTGGATGTGACCGTCCACCACTCGGTCGCACGGTTGTCCCGTGACGCAGATTCCGAGACCGCTCCTATCGCGGGCGGAACCGCGACCGTACTGGACCTGTTGCGCCGCGCCGTGCTGGACGCCGGTGTGCCACTGGTCGATGCGGTTCGGGCTGCATCGTCGACTCCGGCGGCGTCGATCGGCCTCGGCTCCGACGTCGGTTGCCTCGAACAGGGCATGAGAGCCGACGTGCTGATGGTCGACGCGGCGTTCGAGCCGTTACAGGTGATAAGAGGCGGAACAGCAATCGGAGAGGACAGCTAGATGGAGGTCGTGATCCTCGAGGGGGCCGACGCAGTGGACCGAACGGCTGCCGACATCGTCGAACGAGTCGCACGAGTCGCGCGAGCAGGCTCCACTCCTGTACTGGGACTGGCAACCGGGTCCACCCCGGTGGGCACGTATCGCGAACTGGCGCGACGGCATCGGGACGACGGCCTGTCGTTCGCGCGATGTCGAGCCTTCCTGCTCGACGAGTACATCGGACTGGCGAAAACAGCAGAGCAGTCCTACTTCTCGTTCATTCGAGAGAACTTCGTCGACCACGTCGATCTGGACGACGCCGCAGTGTTCTCGCCCGACGGCGAAGCGGACGACATCGCGGCCGAGGCCCAGCGGTACGACGCGGCGATCGCAGCCGCAGGCGGCATCGATGTTCAGATTCTCGGAATCGGCACCGACGGACACATCGGCTTCAACGAACCCGGATCATCACTGAGATCACGGACGCGGGTGAAGACGCTGACCGAACAGACTCGCGTCGACAATGCCCGTTTCTTCGATTCGCCCGAGGACGTGCCGCATCACGTACTGACGCAGGGTCTCGGCACCATCGACGAGGCGCGACACCTGGTGTTGATTGCCACAGGGGAGTCGAAAGCCGACGCGGTGGCGGCAGCCGTCGAGGGGCCGTTGTCGGCGCACTGTCCGGCGTCGGCGATCCAATGGCACCCGCACGCAACGGTGCTGTTGGACGAGGCTGCGGCGTCGTCGCTCGCACTTGCGGAGTACTACCGGTACGCCTACGCCAACAAGCCCCGGTGGCAGCACCTGTGAGTCAGCTGCGCGAGAACTCCGATGCGCGCGCGATCTGTTCGTCCGACGGCCGCACTCCGGTGTAGAGAACGAACTGTTCTGCCGCCTGCAGAGCGATGACCTGAGCGCCGGTGATCACGGGCTTGTTCGCCGCTCGGGCCGCAACGATCAGCGGCGTCTCCGACGGCATGGCGACCACGTCGAACACGGCCTTCGCTGCGTCGATCTGCTGTTCGGTGAACGGTGCCGAATCAGCGTCCGGCCCGCCGGCCATACCCACCGGGGTCACGTTCACCAGCAGGTCTGCGCCCACTGCTGCGGCCGACCAGTCGTAGCCGTAGGTCTCGGCGAGGGCCGGGCCGGTGTTCGCGTTGCGGGCGACGACGGTGCCCCGGGTGTATCCCGAATCTCGCAGTGCGGCAACGACAGCCTTGGCCATGCCGCCGCTGCCGGTGACGGCCACCGAGTAGTCGGTCGAGAAGCCACTCGCAGCAAGTAGGTTCGCGACGGCCTGGTAGTCGGTGTTGTATGCGTGGAGGACGCCGTTCTCGTTGACGATCGTGTTGACGGATTCGATCGCGCTCGCCGACTCGTGCATCACGTCGACCAGTTCGATAACGTCTTCCTTGAACGGCATGGAGACGGCGCAGCCTCGAATGCCCAGCGCGCGAACGCCTCCCACCGCGGCGGCGAGGTCGGTGGTGGTGAACGCCTTGTAGACGAAATTCAGGTCCAACTCGTCGTAGAGATAGTTGTGGAAACGAGTTCCGATGTTGCTCGGTCGGCCGGACAGGGACATACAGAGCTGTGTCTCACGGTCGAGGACGCTGCGCGGGTGTGCTGTTGCCATCGCTGAGACGTTACGCCGCGCACGTCGAGGCGACCGAGGCGAGAACACTCTGATCGGCCTGCGTGATCGGCAACTCGTACTGGGCAGCGACCGACAGGTACTTGCCCGCATAGAAGCAGTGGTAGGCCGCGTTCGGCGGCAACCATTGCGAGGGTGTCTTGTCGCTCTTGCTCTGATTGTCCGCCCCGTTGACCGCGAGCAGATTGAACGCCACGTCGTTGGCGAATCGAACGCGCTTGTCGGGCAACCACGTGTTCGCGCCCATGTCCCATGCAGCGGACAGGGGGTAGACGTGATCGATCTGAATCTTTCCGGCGTCGGACTTGGTGAACTGCATCGGTTCACCGGAGTACGGATCCGCGAGCGAACCCGACAGCACGACGCAGTCGCGAGTGCCTGCGCGGAACTCGACCTCGGTCATCGACAGCGCCAAGACGTTGTCGCGGGTACCGCAGCCGTCGTGACCACCCGGCCCGTCGTAGTCGTCCGTCCACGCCGGGCCGAACACACACCCTTCGCCGCTCTTGCATCCACGCTCGTAGCCGAGGGCATCGGGCCTGGCAGCGACCACACGAACCTGGGCGAGCAACTGCTCGACCTGAGTGCGAGTGGGACTACCCGGAGCCGGTTCGGCGGGGGAGAAACCGGGGATGACGGGCCGGTCGCACGAGCCGAACACAGCCATCACTGCCGCAGCGATCACCAGCAGTACCGCTACCCACAGCTTTCTCACGCACGCCCCATCGTAGATCTTCGTACTCGGTCATCGGTCCCTCGCGACAGCAGTGTGCCGGAAGGTACCGACAGCGATCCGCTCACCCGCACCCGGCGTCAGCGAACCTCGACCACGACCTTGCCGAGCACGTGTCCGTCCTCGACGAGGGCGAGAGCCTCACCCGCACGCTCGAGCGGGAAGGCATGGTCGATACGCGGACGAATGACGCCCGAGGCGGTCAGGTCCGCCAGCCGCGCGAATGCTGCGGTGGTGCGGTCGCGATCGACTCCGGAACCGCCCCACTGCGCCGCGAGCATCGGGTCTGCGACGCTCACGATCGGTACCCCCGCCGTCACAGTGGTCGCGGCAGCGCGCAACGTCTCGCCTCCGACGAGGTCGACGATGCCGTTCACCGGTCGCGAGATCGAATCGACGAAGTGCAGGCCAGAGGCGAAAAATTCGGCTCCGAGGCTCTCGATCCACTCCCGCTTTCCTGCACTCGCAACGGCGAGAACGTCGATACCGTCGGCGCGCGCGAGTTGCAGAACGGCCGAACCCACGCCGCCACCGGCCCCGAGCACCAGGATGGAATCACCAGTGCCGACGGCGAGCCGGCGCAGCGCGTCGTGTGCGGTCCCGGCAGCCACCGGCAGGGTGGCGGCGGCTGCCCACGAGACGGCCTCCGGCTTGTGGGCCGTGCTCGACGCGTTGAGCACGGTGTACTGCGCATAGCCTCCATGTCCCGAGGCGGTGGCTCCGAACACGTGGTCGCCCACCGAGAAGTCGGCCACACCGGCACCGGTCGACACGACCGTGCCCGATACTTCCCGACCCAGAACCGCGGGCAAGGTGATCTGCACGGTGTCCTTGCGATTGCCCGCCCGCACCTTCCAGTCGGCAGGATTGACCCCGGCGGCGTGGACCGCCACGAGAATCTGCCCCGGTCCCGGCTCCGCAACGGGTAGGTCCAGAAGGTATTCGGTGTCGGGTCCGCCGTATTCACTGAAGCCGTACGCGATCATGTACCTACTGTGCCTCACCCAGCGACTCGCTCGGGAGCGCCTCACCTCGAGTGTGTCGGTGCTTGCTGGTTGGATGGACCGATGCTGCACGGTCTCTGGTCTCCCGGTGCCGGGCTGATGCTGTGGGACGACGAGATCACCACCGGCGACGAACCGGATCTGCCGCCGACCCACGCGCACGTTCTCACCCGGACGTTTCGGCACCGTGCCGATGTCTCGTTTCCGGCGTCCGGACGCAGTGCCACCGCGCAGGCCCCGGTGCAGGTTCCGGCCATCGCGCTCGCCCCGCACGACGCAGCCGATCTCTTGCTGCGGACGCCGTCCGAGCACGCGGCGATCTCCGGTGATCTCCGCTACCTGGCACACGTCGCCCGCGGAATCGAACGGTGGGTCCGCGGCGGTCGCGTCGTTCCGGCCCTGAAGTTGATGGACGGGCAGTGGTGGCCACGGTGGCGTCTGGTCGGGGGTGAGCGTCAACGGGCCTGGCTGAGCGAACTCGCCGTCGCCATGCCGTCGGTGCAGCGTGCGAGCGAGCGGCCCAAGAAGATCCTCGACGACATGGTGGAGGAGCTCACCGATCCGATCGTCAGATCGGTTCTGGGCAGACCGGACTCGGACCATCCGCTGTTGTCTGCTCTGATTCGCGACGACCCGTATGCAGATGGCACGCAACAGATCTCGACGTTGCTCGAGAACTGGCGCGGAAGCCTCACCGTCGACGAGCCGTCCCTGGTGCTACGCCTGCTCGAACCCGATGACGACGATGACGCCGTGGACGGTTCCTCCGAGGAAGCAGCGGAGTCGTACTGGACGCTGCAGGTGTGTCTGCGAGCCGATGGCGAAGCGCCGCGGCCGGTTCCGATGAGCCGCAAGGTCGATGCCACGCTGCTCTCCATCGCCGTGCGCAAGCTCGGCGATGCCGTGGCGGCGTACCCGAGACTGCGTGATCTGCCGTCTCAGGAAGGCACCCTCGATCTGTTGCTTCCGACGTCGGTGGTCATCGACCTCGTCGAACACGGTGCGACGGCACTGCAGGCCACCGGAACGACGGTTCTGCTACCTCGGGCCTGGACGAGGCTGGATCCGTCGATGAGGCTGCGCGTCGATTCGCCCGCGGTGACGAAAGCGGCCGCCGATCGTGCGGTCGGCATGGACGAGCTGGTGTCCTACGACTGGCAGCTCCAACTCGGCGACATGGTGCTGACCGAGGCGGAGATGAACAGACTCGCCGTCTCGAAGGGCGATCTCGTGCGGCTGCGCGGTCAGTGGGTGCTGGCCGACGGCGGTCAGCTCGCGCGAGCCGCAAAGTACGTCGCCGAGCATCACGGCGACGGGACGGCGCTGAGCACGCTGATGCGCGAGATGACGCTGGCCGATCCGCCGCCGGCTCCGGTCCAGGACATTCGAGCCTCGGGATGGGCGGCCACGTTGCTCGAGCCCGGTGCGGTGCCGGAGACGATCCCGGTACCGCCCGGTGTGAACGCGACTCTGCGGCCGTATCAGCAGCGCGGGCTCGATTGGCTCGCGTTCATGAGTCGGCTCGGTCTCGGGGCGGTGCTCGCCGACGACATGGGGCTCGGCAAGACTCTGCAGGTACTGACACTGCTCGCGCACGAGAAGAGTTCGACGCCGACGCTGCTGGTGGCACCGATGTCGGTGGTCGGCAACTGGCAGCGTGAGGCGGCGAAATTCACCCCGGCTCTGCGAGTGCTGGTGCATCACGGGCCGGCCCGGTCGAAGGGCGACGAGCTCGACCGGGCAATTTCCGAACACGACTTGATCGTCACCACCTACGCGCTGATGGCCAAGGATCGTGCGCAGTTGGCGGAGCAGACGTGGCGTCGCGTGGTCCTCGACGAGGCGCAACACATCAAGAACTCGGGCACCGTGCAGGCCAAGGCGGCGCTCGCGATTCCCGCGGATCACAAGTTGGCGCTCACCGGAACACCGGTCGAGAATCGCCTGGACGAGCTGCGGTCCATTCTCGACTTCGCCAACCCGGGCATGCTCGGTAGGCCGTCGGACTTTCGGAAGCGATTCTCGGTTCCGATCGAGCGCGAGAACGACGAGAACGCAGTCTCACGTCTGCGCGCCATCACCTCGCCGTTCATTCTGCGGCGCGTCAAGACCGACCCGACGGTCATCTCGGATCTGCCCGAGAAGAACGAGATGACCGTGCGCGCCAACCTCACGGCCGAGCAGGCCGCGCTGTACAAGGCGGTCGTCGACGAGATGATGGCGCAGATCGCCGACGCGAAGGGCATGAAGCGCAAGGGCGCGGTGCTGTCCGCGCTCACTCGTCTCAAGCAGGTGTGCAATCACCCCGCCCATTTCCTGTCCGACGGCTCTCCGGTGCTCAAGAGGGGGCAGCATCGCTCGGGCAAGATCGGTTTGGTGGAGGACATGCTCGATTCGATTCTGGGCGACAACGAGAAAGCGTTGCTGTTCACGCAGTTCCGGGAGTTCGGTGAGCTCGTGGCACCGTACTTCGCCGAGCGATTCGGGACCGAGGTGCCGTTCCTGCACGGCGGCGTGAGCAAGGCCAAGCGCGACGAGATGGTGGAGAAGTTCCAGAGCGACGACGGTCCGCCGATCATGATGCTCTCGCTCAAGGCCGGCGGCACCGGGCTGAATCTCACGGCCGCCAATCATGTCGTTCATCTCGATCGTTGGTGGAATCCGGCGGTGGAGAATCAGGCGACGGACCGGGCCTTTCGCATCGGACAGCGCAAGAACGTCGAGGTGCGCAAACTGCTGTGCGTGGGCACCGTGGAGGAACGGATCGACTCGATGCTCGTCTCCAAGCAGGATCTGGCGAATCTGGCGGTGGGCACCGGCGAGAACTGGGTGACCGAAATGGACACCGCGGAGCTGCAGGAACTGTTCCGCCTCAGCGAGGATGCGGTGGGGGAGTGATGGCCGACTTCTCGCAGTACGGAAAGCGTCGAAAAGTCAAGGGCGGCATCGAGTCCAGGAACAAGCGCGGTGCGTTCGGGCAGACGTGGTGGGGCAGGCATTTCGTCGCGGCCATGGAGGACCTCGCGGATCCGGGTCGGATCGCTCGGGGCAGAACGTATGCGCGCCAAGGGCAGGTGCTCACTCTCGGGGTGGAGCGCGGGCAGATTTACGGCGAGGTGCAGGGCAGTCAGCTCGAGCCGTTCTCGGCCTCGGTCACCGTAGACCCGCTCACGCAGGGTGAGGTTGCCGCGCTGGTCGGCAGGGTGCGATCGAACCCCGGCATGCTGGCCGAGCTGGCCTCCAATGCCATTCCGCAGGCGTTGGCGTCGGTATTGCTGCCGCACGACAAGGGGCAGCTCGATTTCGACTGCACATGCCCCGACGACGGGTGGCCCTGCAAACACGCGGCGGCTCTGATGTACATCGCCGCCGAGCACATCGACGCGTCCGCCGCCACCATCCTGACGCTGCGTGGAGTCGATCTCGATCAACTGATCGAGGGCGTCGGTGATGCGGACGACGAGTTCGACCCCGATGACTGGTTCGCCGATCGCGCGTCGTTCCCCGAACTTCCCCAGGTGACGTTCGCTCCTGCGATGGACGATCTCGATCCGTTGATCCTGCGCCGCATCTTCCGCGCCGACGGCTCCACCGAGGCCGAGGTCAGTCGTGCCGGTGCCGATCTGAGGCAGTTCTACGACCGGATGTGACCAGTCCTGGACTTACATGGACATCCGACTATAGGATGGGCGTACTTCACTTCCACGCTCGAGGACGGACAAACTCCATGGCTCGCGAACTCACGCACTTCATCGGCGGCAAGCATGTCGCAGGCACCTCCGGAAACTTCGGGGACGTCTTCGACCCCAACACCGGCGAGGTTCAGGCCCGGGTTCCCCTGGCCGACGTATCGGAGGTCGAGGCCGTCATCGCCGATGCCGAACAGGCTCAACGTGAATGGGCCAAGTGGAACCCGCAGCGTCGTGCGCGGGTGCTCATGAAGTTCCTCGCCTTGGTCACTCGCGATATGGAAGAGCTCGCCCGTCTGCTGTCGTCCGAACACGGCAAGACGATCGCCGACGCCAAGGGTGACATCCAGCGTGGCGTCGAGGTCGTCGAGTTCGCCGTCGGCGTCCCGCACCTGCTCAAGGGCGAGTACACCGAAGGTGCAGGCGGCGGAATCGACGTCTACTCGATGCGTCAGCCGCTCGGCGTCGTAGCCGGAATCACCCCGTTCAACTTCCCCGCAATGATTCCCCTGTGGAAGGCCGGACCGGCCATCGCCTGCGGAAACGCGTTCATCCTCAAGCCCTCCGAGCGCGACCCGTCCGTCCCACTCAAGCTTGCCGAGCTGTTCCTCGAAGCAGGACTCCCGCCGGGCGTGTTCAACGTCGTCAACGGTGACAAGACTGCCGTCGACGTGTTGCTCACCGACGACCGCGTCAAGGCCATCGGCTTCGTCGGCTCGACGCCCATCGCGCAGTACATCTACGAGACGGCAGCCCAGCACGGCAAGCGCGCACAGTGCTTCGGTGGAGCCAAGAACCACGCCCTCGTGATGCCCGACGCCGACCTCGACGAGGTCGCCGACGCGCTGCTCGGTGCCGCCTACGGTTCGGCAGGCGAGCGCTGCATGGCCATCTCCGTCGCGGTTCCGGTCGGGGAGGAGACCGCCGACGCGTTGGTCGCCAAGCTGACCGAGCGCGTGGCGAAGCTGAAGATCGGTCGCTCCGATGACGAGAACGCGGACTTCGGCCCGCTCGTGGGCAGCGATGCGCTCAAGCGAGTCAACGATTACACCCAGATCGGTGTGGACGAGGGAGCCGAGCTGGTCGTTGACGGCCGCGGCTTCAGTCTCGAAGGCCACGAGAACGGATTCTTCGCCGGTGCAACGCTGTTCGACAAGGTGACCACCGACATGCGGATCTACAAGGAAGAGATCTTCGGACCCGTCCTGATCGTCGTCCGCGCGAAGGACTACGAGGATGCGCTGCGTCTGCCCACCGAGCACGAATACGGCAACGGCGTCTCCATCTTCACCCGTGACGGCGACACTGCGCGAGACTTCTGCTCCCGCGTACAGGTGGGCATGGTCGGAGTCAACGTACCGATTCCGGTGCCGATCGCGTACCACACGTTCGGTGGTTGGAAGCGTTCGGGATTCGGCGATCTGAACCAGCACGGACCCGATTCGATCCGCTTCTACACCAAGACCAAGACGGTCACCCAGCGCTGGCCGTCGGGCACCAAAGAGGCTGCAGCGCAGAATCACTTCGTCATTCCGAACATGGACTGATCCGGCGATGTTCACCTTGAACGAGGACGAGCGAGCGATCAACGACACCGCTCGGGAATTCGCCGACGAGTTCCTGGCACCGAATGCCATCGAATGGGATCAGCAGAAACACTTTCCGGTCGACGTGCTGCGCAAGGCAGCGGGACTGGGAATGGGTGGCATCTACATTCGCGAGGATGTGGGTGGATCGGGTCTGACCAGAGTCGACTCGGTGCGGATTTTCGAGCAGCTGGCCACCGGTGACCCGTCCATCGCGGCATACATCTCCATTCACAACATGGTCGCCTGGATGATCGACACCTACGGCAACGACGAGCAACGGCAACGTTGGCTCCCGGGACTGTGCACGATGGACCAGCTGGGGAGCTACTGCCTCACCGAGCCGGGCGCGGGATCCGATGCAGCGATGCTCGGCACCAAGGCGGTGCGCGACGGCGACGAGTACGTGTTGGACGGCGTCAAGCAATTCATTTCCGGCGCAGGCACATCCGAGGTGTACATCGTGATGGCGCGCACCGGTGCACCAGGGCCGCGGGGCATCTCGGCGTTCATCGTGCCGAGGGACTCCGCGGGACTCTCGTTCGGAGCCAACGAGAAGAAGATGGGGTGGAATGCTCAGCCCACCCGGCAGGTGGTTCTCGAAGGCGTTCGCATTCCGGCCGAGAATCTGCTCGGCAACGAAGGCGACGGGTTCCGTATCGCGATGAACGGACTCAACGGCGGACGCATCAACATCGCCGCGTGTTCGATCGGCGGAGCGCAGTCCGCTCTCGACAAGGCCGTTGCCTACCTCTCCGAGCGCAAGGCGTTCGGCGCGCGGTTGCTCGATGCGCAGGCGCTCCAGTTCCGACTTGCCGATTTCAAGACCGAACTAGAGGCCGCCCGCACGCTGCTGTGGCGGGCCGCGGACGCGTTGCAGCACGACGCTCCGGACAAGGTCGAAATGTGCGCGATGGCTAAGCGTTTCGGAACCGATACCGGATTCGAGGTCGCCAACGGAGCGCTGCAACTGCTGGGCGGCTACGGCTACCTCAGCGAATACGGCGTCGAGAAGATAGTTCGTGACCTTCGGGTGCATCAGATTCTGGAAGGCACCAACGAGATCATGCGGGTGGTCGTCGCTCGATCGATCGTGGGTGCCGCATGAGCGACGTGATCCTCGAGGTCTCCGGCGGTATCGGTCGGATCACCTTGAACCGCCCGAAAGCCATCAACGCGCTCGATCATGCGATGGTGCGTGAGATCGCACCGGCATTGGCGCAGTGGGCAACCGACGACGCAGTCGACGTCGTTCTGCTGACCGGAGCAGGTGAGCGCGGACTGTGTGCCGGCGGCGATATCGTCTCCATCTACCACGATGCCAAGGACGGCGGCAGCGGTAGCAAGGACTTCTGGCGGGAGGAGTACATCCTCAACGCCGCGATCGCTCGGTTCCCCAAGCCGTTCGTTGCCATCATGGACGGCATCGTCATGGGCGGAGGCGTCGGGCTCTCGGCACATGCCAACACTCGCATCGTCACCGAGCGATCGAAGATCGCGATGCCCGAGGTCGGTATCGGTTTCGTTCCCGATGTGGGTGGCACATACCTGCTCTCGCGCGCACCGGGCGAGATCGGCACCCACTTCGCGCTCACCACGGCGCGGATGAATGCCGCCGACGCCATCGCGGTCGGGTTCGCCGATCACTACATCCCCTCCGACAAGCTGGAGGACTTCTACTCAGCACTCGAGACGGTCAGCGTCGGAGAGGCCGTCGCGACGTTCAGCGAGCCGGCACCGGAGTCCACAGTTGTCGGTCAGCAGGAATGGATCGACGAGTGCTACGCCGGCGACGACGTCCAGGGCATCGTGGACGCCCTGGCCGCCAGCGCAGTGCCCGAGGCGCAGAAGTCGGCGCAGGACATTGCGTCCAAATCGCCTGTGTCGTTGGCAGTGACACTGAGATCGCTGCGTCGGGCAGCGACGCTGCCGACGCTCGAGGCGGTACTCGACGAGGAATACCGCGTGTCGGTCGCGTCGCTGTCCAGCCACGACCTCGTCGAGGGAATTCGAGCACAGGTGGTCGAGAAAGACCGCAACCCGCAATGGCAACCGCGTACGTTGGCAGACGTCACGCCCGAGGACGTCGACCGGTACTTCGCACCTCTCGGGGACGCGGAGCTGGGCCTGTCGAACGCACACACAGAAGGTGAGCAGTCATGAGCGAGAAGACGATCGGCTTCATCGGCCTCGGCCACATGGGTGGACCGATGGCCGCCAATCTGGCTGCCGCCGGCTACACGGTGCAGGGCTTCGATCTGGTACCCGCGGCGCTGGAGCAGGCTACGAAGGACGGTGTCACCGTCGTGGAATCGGCCGTGGCCGCCGTCGCCGATGCCGACATCGTGATCACGATGCTGCCCAACGGCAAACTGGTACTCGGGTTGTACGCGGACCTGCTGCCTGCTGCCGCGCCGGGCACGTTGTTCATCGATTCCTCGACCATCGACGTCGCCGACGCCCACGCCGCGCACAAGCTTGTGCACGAGGCCGGCCACCGCAGTCTCGACGCGCCGGTTTCCGGCGGTGTCGGGGGCGCGGCCGCGGGAACGTTGACCTTCATGGTCGGCGGATCCGAGGAGGATTTCGCCTCTGCTGCAGCGGTTCTCGATGTCATGGGCCGCAAGGTGGTGCACTGCGGTGCGGCGGGCAACGGCCAGGCCGCCAAGATCTGCAACAACATGATCCTCGGAGTGTCGATGATCGCCATCAGTGAGGCCTTCGTGCTGGGGGAGAAGCTGGGGCTGAGCAACCAGGCACTGTTCGATGTGGCCTCGACTGCGTCCGGTCAATGCTGGGCACTGACCACGAACTGCCCGGTGCCCGGACCGGTTCCGACTAGCCCCGCCAACAACGAGTACAAGCCTGGCTTCGCTGCGGCTCTCATGGACAAGGACCTGGGTCTGGCTGCCAATGCACTGCGCGACAACGGTGTCGAGGGCGTCCTCGGCCTTCGGGCAGCCGAGTTGTACGCTCGATTCAAGGAAACGTCCGGGGGCGGCACCGATGTCGACTTCTCCGGCATCATCAACGACATCCGCGAGCGCTCGAACGGAGCAGGCCTGTGAGTGACTACGAGACAATTCTGCTCGAGCGTCGAGGACGCGTCGGCATCATCACGCTCAACCGTCCGAAGGCGTTGAACGCGCTCAACTCCGAGCTGATGCGTGAAGTCGTCTCGGTGGTCGAGGAACTCGACGCGGACTCCGACATCGGTGCAATCCTGATCACCGGCTCCGAGCGGGCCTTCGCGGCCGGGGCCGACATCAAGGAGATGCAGCCCAAGTCCTACATGGACGTGTACCTCGACGACTTCTTCGCCGCCTGGGATCGACTGGCATCGGCTCGAACACCTCTGATCGCGGCGGTTTCCGGCTACGCACTCGGCGGCGGGTGTGAACTCGCGATGCTGTGTGACGTTCTGATCGCCTCGGACACCGCGGTATTCGGACAACCCGAGATCAAGCTCGGTGTGATTCCGGGAATCGGCGGGTCGCAGCGCCTGACGCGAGCGGTGGGCAAGGCCAAGGCCATGGAGATGTGCTTGACCGGCCGCAACATGAAGGTCGAGGAAGCCGAGCGAGCAGGATTGGTCTCGCGCATCGTGCCGGTCGCCGATTTGCTCGCCGACGCCATCGCGACCGCGACCACCATCGCCGAGATGTCGCTACCGGTCGCCATGATGGCGAAGGAAGCGGTGAACCGATCGTTCGAGTTGAGCCTGCGCGAGGGGGTTCTGTTCGAGCGCCGCGTGTTTCACTCGACCTTCGCCACCGAGGATCAGAAGGAAGGCATGTCGGCCTTCATCGAGAAGCGGACGCCGAACTTCCAGCACAGATAGGGCCGGTCCGCCCTATCTGTCCGGGGACAGGAGGGCGGCCCCACGGGCCGAGACCAACTCCGGCATCGAGGGCACCAGCGTCGTCAGGCCGGTCCTCAGCTCGAGAGACCGCGCTATCGAGGTGATGTTCGCGCCGCCGCCGACCACGACGATGGACTGCGGTCGGGCACCGGACAATTCGATGGTCTGCTCCACCAGCATGCCCGCGTACCGCACCGGTCCGGCGATCAGATCGTCGAAGTCGCGTCGGGTCAGCACATGCCGTGCAGCACCGGCTGCATCGGTGGTGCTGACGACGGAGTCGACGCTCAACTGCTCCTTGATGGATCGGCTGGCGTCGATTCCGACGCGAACGCCGTTGGACGAGAGCAGCCTACGAACCGAGTGATCGAGATCGTCGCCGCAGAACGTGGCGGTGCGCCGCGTCATGAGGGTGCGAGTGGACGCGAGATCGATGACGGTGACGGTGGTTCCGGTGCTTCCGATGTCGCACAACACGGTGACGCCGTGATTGGGTACCAGCCCGATGAAACGCAGATAGCGCACTTGCGCAGCGGTTTCCGGAACGAGCGATGCCGTGCGGGCCGTGCCTCGGGTGGCGACCGAACCGGGATCGGTGGCAACCCGGTAGGCGATGGCCGAGAACTGCACCGGGAGCGACATCGTCGCGGCGATGGAGTGGATCGCATCGACGCCGGTGGCGATCGTGGTGGACAGCGACTGCCCGGGAGCGCGGCGCACCGTCCGAGACACGATGGGTGTGCGGTGGGGGCTGTCCAGATACGTCAGAATCGCGCGTGCACCGTGCGCACCCGCCCCGACCCCCAACACCAGCACCCCGCCCCGCCCTTCAGCAGATCGACTCCGCCCTGTTCCCGGTGCAATTGCACCACGAACGGTACGGGTGTGCCATTGTCTTGTGACGAGTCACCATCGAACTCAGAACGATGTGGTTATGTCATCACTGTCGAAATCGCCTGCATCCGAACGCAGTTCCGCCAGGATCCGGACGAGCGCCATCAACTTGTCACGCGCCAGCCCGGGGCGTGCGAAGACCAGCGAGTTCAGGCGCTCGGTGGCCTCGACTGCCAACGTGCGTCCCTGCTCGGTGATTTCGACCAGCGTGGTGCGCCGATCGCTCGGATGCGGGATGCGTCGAACGTATCCCACCGACTCGAGGCGATCGACAGCGTTGGTCACACTCGTGGGATGAACCTGCAGACGTGCGCTCGCCTTCGCCATCGGCAGAGCGCCGTTCTTGGTGAAGGTCAACAACGTCAGCAACTCGTAGCGCGAAAAGGTCAGTCCCGTCGGCTTCAACGCTTCCTCGACTCGGGCGAGCATGATCTGCTGCGCGCGCATCAACGACGTCACTGCTGCCATACCGTCGGCGGCCTCGGACCACCCGTGCTCGGTCCACTGGCGGTGTGCCTCTGCAATGGGATCGAGGGGAAGCGGAGACGGTGCTGGCATACCGACCATCCTCCCACGGTGTCCGGTTGTGGCGTCTACCGAATCACGACGCGAGGTACTGCCAGGGGAACCCGATCGGTGATCGCGGTCCTCGCGCGCGAGATCTGCTCTCGGGCATCGGCTGTGCGGGCGGTGTCGGCGTCGCCCGATGCCAACGCACTGTCCAGCAGCTCCAGTTGGGTCAGGACAGCGTCGACGTTCTCGGAGGAGTGTGCCGCGCGACCGACTCGCTCGGCGAGACGTATGCCTGCCTGCACCACCATCGGGCTGCCGGTGCCGTAGATCCGCACGGCATCGAGGGCATGGTCGATCAGCGACGGAACGGCGACGCGGCGAGTGATCACCCGCACGGTGCCGTCGGAGCCGCATCGAGCACGAGAGGGCATGGGGCGCTGGACGACCGCGACGAGTCCGACCGTGAGATCGTCGATGGCGTTGCGTGCCGTGTACGGATCGTTGACCCCCGTCGACAAGGCGCGCACCGCCATTTCGGTCATCTGCTCGACGGCGAAAGCGATGTCGTGCCGGGGTGTTCGACTGGTGCCGATGTCGAACGACCCTCGAACTCGCGCGAACGCATCGTCGGAGATGTCGGCCGAGCGATCGGCCAGAACATCGGCCAGCGGCTCACCGGCAACGACATGTTCACCGGGCACTCGATGGATGTCGATCAATGTGTCGGTGTCGGCAGCGATGTCCAGCAAGCCGTTTTCGTCGATGTCGATGATCACGCCGGACTCCTCGGCCAACACCGTGGTGTAGACGGGCGGCTTGACGATGCCCTCCGCCGACGCTGCATCAGCGGGTTGCTCGGGCGGGTACAGCGCGTCGACGGACTCCGACAGTTCGTCTCGGACACGGCCGGACAGCGTCGCCACCTGGATCGACTGCGCGATGTGATGGATGAAGTAGACGAGCACACCCACGTCGACCACCGCGAGCGCAACGGCAACGTTGACGGCGATGTCCGGGACGAAGACCGACCCGTCGGATTCGATCGAGCGAATCGACCGCAGCACCATCAGCGAGTACAGGAACGTGGCACCGAAGATTCCGAGCACCACCTGGTTGCCGCGATCGGCCATGAAGTTGCGCACCAGGCGGGGGCCGTACGAGGAACTGGCGGTGGCGAGAACCGAGATGGTGATGGAGAACGACGTCGCGGCCACACCGAGCATCGAGCCGCCGATGGCACCGAGGATGTCGCGGCTGCCACTGGCACCCACGTGATAGAGCAACGAGCCCGTCAGATCCACGCGAGTGTCGAGCAGATAGCGATCGAGACTCACCAGGGCCTGCGCGAGCACGAGTGCGACAACTCCGAGGACGGCGGGAATGAACCAGAACGATTCCCGCAGCTTCGCCATGTGTTCCTTCATGACGCACAGTCTTCCCGTGGGCGTCCGAATCAACCCTCGGTATTCGAATCACGGTGATCGAAACTGTGGTCCACGTCCATCCGATACGGCATCGTCATCGGTGATGCGGGTGTGGCCGAGTGGCTAGGCGCGGTCAGTTCGGACCGCGAAAACTACCTAGGCAATACATCTCAATTTCGATCGCTACGTCCGCGGCAGCAGTGCTTCGCAACGTCGACCCATGGATGCTGCCGTCGCGTAGCCAGTTCCGAGGGACTGATTCTCGGCGAGATTGTGCTGCCGACTGTGTCATGCGTTCGAGTGATTTCGCAGTGATATTCACTGTAAGTTCCCGATCAGATTCAATCGGCCTATTCCTGCGATCGCTCCTCGCAGTAATACTTGCGATGTGGCTGATGCTGAGGGTCCAGACGAGTCGGAATTCGCGGCCGCCGAGCCTTCGCTCGATGCCATGCGCGACGCGCTCGATCGACTGGACGAGACGGATGACGATTGGGCCGACTTGCAGTGGCACGTGGCCACTTTGTTGCAAGCGCGGTATCACCAAAACGCCGACGCCGACGATCTCGACGACGCCATCCTGCGCGCACGGGCGGTGGTAGCAGGGCCCAAGTCAGGCAAGCCGGAGTACTTGGCGGAGCTGGCTCTCATGTTGTGGGACAGGTTCGATCCAGACGATCTCGGTGAATATTGCAGGCTTTTCGAACTTGCGCTGGAGCAGATCGGGGAGAGTGGGGACGCAGAGTTTCGGGCAGAGTGCCAAGCCAATCTGGCTGTCGGCCTGATGAACCGACGGCCCGAGCCAACAGGTGCCGACCGCGCGCGGGCGCTGGAGCTGTTGAGGTCCGCGGCTGAATCAGGTGCGGTAGATCCAGATACCCGCCGTGGTGTGTTAACAAATCTCGCCGAAACGCTGAGTCACGCCGATGCGTCTTTGGCCGACTTGGAGGACGCCGTTCGCTACGCTAGGCAGGCGATTGACGAGAAATCGCCAGACTCGCGTGACACGGCGAACAGCTGGTCGACCCTGTCCCATGCGCTCGACGCCCTGCACGATCAGCGTCCGGATCCTGAGCTCATTGTTCAGGCCGTCGATGCCGCACACCAAGCGCTCGCGAATCTCGACGGTGACGATCCCGATTTTCCTGTACTGACCGCCACTCTCGTGGGACTGATGAGGCAACGGTTCCATCACACGACGGAGCCGAAGAATCTCGTGGAGGGGCTTCGGCTGCTTCGGCAATTTCCATCGAACGTGGTCGACGCACACCCTGACAGAGCATTCATCCTCGCAGTGTGGGCAGGCGTGGCGAGCGACCTCGCACATCACTTAGCCGACAGAAATTCAGCCCGTGAATCGCTCGATAGGTACGAGTCCGCTATCGCCGCCGCAGACCCGGTCGCTGCAGACACCGGGCGCACACTGGCGAGCTACAGTGCTGCCCTACGAGTCGCGGCGGATCTACTGTCCGATCCGGCACTGATCGACCGGGCGATCGAGCGGAGTGGCGATGCCCTGCTGCTGTTGGATCGGCCGAGTCTCTTCCGCGCGGCAGCGCTCACGACGCTGTGCACGGCGTTAAGGGACCGGTACGCGACAACTCGTTCCCTGGAGGACCTGGATCAGGCAACCACGTCCGCGTACGAGGCCGTGAGCCTCACTCCGGATACGCACCGCGAGTATCCGGCTCGCCTGACCAACCTCGCGGTCACGCTCAGCGATAACTTCGACGAACGGGCGAACCTGTCAGACCTCGACCGCGCGATAGGCCTCTACCGCGGAGCGCTCGCGTGCGAGGAATCGGTAGCAATTCGGGTTGCCGAGAGACGTAACGATCTGGCGCTTGCTCTGCGGGCTCGATTCGAGACAACTCTCGATCGAGGCGATCTCGACGAATCAATCGCGTTGTCGGAGAGAGCGGTTCAGGACACCGACAGCAATTCGGTGATGTGGCCGGGCTTCGCGAGCAACCTGGGCAACGCACTGGTAGAACGATACGAGATCACCGCATCATTGGAGGATCTCGACGCTTCAATCGAATTCTTCGCCGACGCGCTGTCCCGTGCAGGCGAACGAGTAGCCGAAATGTCTGGGTACGCCTCAAACCTAGGCCTCGCCCTGACCGCCAAGGCGCACCACACCGGACTGGTGACGAACTTCAACGAAGCTATTCGCCACCTGACTACCTCGGTCGAGGTGCTGCCGGACAACCACGCAGATGCGGCGTCCCGTCTGTCGAACCTAGGCGACGCGTACAGGCAGCGTGCGGTGTTTCGGGAGTCGGTGGGTGAGATGGAAGCCGCCCGTGCTGACATTGCAGCATCCATCGATACCTCGGAACATGGAATTGCGATCGCGGGTGACAGTGATCCCAGGCTCCTGCCAGCGCTGGCCAACCTAGCTCGCGCGCTGCGTTATTCGCGCACCCTCGACCCAGATTCTGTATCCCTCGGTGAAATCCTCGACGTTCAGCGGCGCGCTGCTGCACTCAGCGAGATTCCTGCAGCTCACAGATTCGCGCAGTCCGCGCTATGGGCGGAGGATGCCGAAGCGTACTCGGCTCCCGGCGAGGCGCTCTCGGCGCATCGTCAGGCTGTCGAACTGACGACGGAAGTCGCTTGGGTCGGTATGAGTCTCGGCGAGCGCCGCCGGTTGCTCGAACAGTTGGCGGGCGCGCTCGTCAGTGCAGTGAGATTTGCTGTTGCGCAACAGCAGTACGGCGATGCGCTTGCGTGGGCCGATCAGATCCGCTCAGTGCTGTGGCGACAGACGATGCATGTGCGGTCCGCGCAGACGGCAGTCGGTTCGGTTGATCTGTCGCCGCTCCTCGGTCTGGCCTCCGTGACAGACAGGCAAGTTCGGGAACGACGCAGATCCCTCGCTCATGACGCGGGGATGGCGCTGACGCTCGATGCCGCGGGCAGCAAGGCGTACGACTCGTTGTCCTTGCCAGGAACGCTGGTGTTGCTGATTCCTGGAGAGGAGTCGTCGACCGCGCTCCTGGTGGGTGATTCGAAGGGGTCGCGAACGGTCGAGCTGCCGCGTGTCGGGGCCGACGCGCTCGCACAGCAGACCGAGTTGTTTCGCAAGGCTGCAGCGCGTCAGACTCATTCCTCCGAATCGACATTCGGAGATGCCAGGCGTCAACGTCACGAGATATTTGATTGCCTCGGGTGGCTGTGGGATTGCGTGGCGGCGCCGATCCTCGCTGATGTGCCTGACAGCGTGGACTTGGCTCGTATCTGGTGGTCACCGATTGGTGACTTCTCGTTGCTTCCGCTGCATGCTGCCGGCCACTACCCGCGGACGTTGCAGCAGTTGGTCGAAGTCGATTCGACCGAGTGGACATGCGTCGCAGAGGGGGCGCTCAACGCGTACCTACCCACGGTCCTGGTGTCGGAGCCGAGGCGTACGACGAAAACAGATCGAAGTGATCGACGACTCCTGTACGTGGCCACCGACACCGAGGGGAACCTCGACGCCGTTCCCGAGGAGTACACCGCAATGTCGTCTGCGGTCGGCAGCGTCACAATCACCGAGCTTCTCGACACGGCCGCGACTGTGAACGCAGTGCGCGATGCGATCAACACTCACCAGTTCCTGCACGTGAGTGCGCACGGACATCTCGGCGACGACGAGACGGTGCAATCCGGATTTCGCCTGCACGACGGTGTCTTCGCCCTCGGTGAGTTCGCCGAGTGTGACGTGCCCGATGCGCAATTGGCGGTCTTCCTGACATGCGACTCCGCCACTGGTGATATCCGTCTCCCGAATGAGGCTCTCCACATGGCAGGTGCCGCTCGACAAGCCGGATTTCGGCATACCGTCGCGGCGACGATGCCGATGCGAGATTCGTCCGCAATACCCGTGGTTGCGTCGCTGTATCAGGCTCTGGATTCGGCCGAAGATTCTGCTATCGGCGACGTGGTAATTCGCGCGCTGCATGCATCGGTGGGAAATTTGCGCAAAGATCCCCGGACAGCGTTGGACCCGTTCTCTTGGGCACCATACGCCGTCTTCGGATGGGGTTGCGATGTCGACACGTGATAGCGATACGCGCGGCAAGCGAGTGTCGGAAGAATCTACCGGGATGGGGGAGTCGATGAACGAAGCAGAAGCCCTGGTGATGGCGATCGCCGAGGTGTGGGGAGGGACGGGACAGGCGCTGCTCGACATCGAGCCAGACCTGATCGACGCGTTGCGCGACCTCGAAGCTGCTCTTGAGGACGGGACGGCCGACACTGGCGAAGCCCAGCGTCGGGTCGTGAGTGTGCTGAACAGAGCCCCTGAAATTGCAGAGAATGTCGCCGAGGAGCGGCTGATTCTGCAGTTGGGTACCGAGCGCGGATCGGGTGGTGCGCTTTCCCTTCCCGTCCGGCTCAATATCGTGCCTGTCGTGTACGCCACCAACCGTGCGGCCGAGGGAAGAGAGTTCGGTGCGGACAGGGGTACCTCGGTGTCGTACGGGATCGCTCGTGTTGCAGTCAAAGACGACGCTCGTACCCGCACGTTCGACGTCAAACGCTACTTCAAGATGATTTTCGGGCGAGATGCGAAGCCGACTCTGTCCATCGATCCTTCTGATGACATTCGGAAACCGATCGAGTTGCTCGCCGGGCAGTCGAGTAAATCCGACGTTCTTGTCTTCGTTCACGGATACCGAGTCGCGTTCGAGGAAGCGCTCATTCGAGCCGCAAAACTTGTCGGTGGCTACCAGTTCCAAGGAACCGTAGTCGCATATTCCTGGCCGTCCGCAGGAAATCTCGGAGACTACGCGGCTGACAACCAGAGTGTGCTGGCAAGTGAGCCGCATTTTCTCCAGTTCCTGACCGAACTCGGTGCTGCGCTCCCTGTTGACGCTCAGGTTCATATCGTCGCCCACAGTATGGGGAATCAGCTCGTGACGACGGCGCTTAGAGGCAATCTGCCGATCAACCTTGGCCACCTCATCTTCGCTGCGCCCGATGTCGATTCCGATATTTTTGCGCACTCTGCCTACGGGTTTCCGAAGGAGGCCGAGCGGTACACGCTGTACGCATCAAGTAACGATCGGGCCCTGAAAGTATCGAATCGCGCCTGGAGCGCGCCAAGGGCAGGCAACGCCGGCGCTGATCTGCGGGTGTTCGACGGCGTGGATACTATCGATGCTTCCGAGGTCGATACCGATTTCATGGGGCATTCCTACGCTTTGGACGAGAGAACTGTCACCGCTGACGTCTTCTACCTCCTCACTCGTAATCTCGAACCCGGCCACCGTTACGGACTGAACGCGGCTTTCGATTCCAGCGGCAAACCGTACTGGGTGATGCGTGCGTGACAGCGACGCTGATGTCGAGAATCTTCTCGAGGCGACTGGACGCATTCGAGTCTTCCTGGCAGACAGGCACCGCACTGATGCACTGGATAGTCCAATCGCCACCTCTGACTCGCTTGTCGAGGTGTATCGCCCATCGGGTGAGACCGGCCTGCTCCTGAAAGCACTCACCAATCTGAGTATTGCTCTGCGCCATCCAAATTCGGCGTCTTTGAACAGAGTCATCACCTTGGCCGAGGAAGGGGTCGAGTAGGCCGAATGATGTGGATCCGTGGCTCGCTTCGCGATGAGTATCCGCAAGATCACCAGCCTGCGCACCGGGAAATCGGTGTATCAGGTCAGGTACCGAACGTCCGACGGCGAGCAGGGGACAAAGGGCGGATTCGCGACGCGCAAGGCTGCCGAGCTCTACGCGATGAGTGCGACCTACACCCCAGACAGCGCGGCCAGACAGACGACCCCAAGTCCGGCGGGGCCACGTTCCGCGAGGTTGCGGACGCGCGGCTGGCGAGCCGCGTTGCCCTCAAGCCGCGCACGCGCCAGGGATACACCTACATTCTCAACGCCGGGGCAGGCCTGGACCGCACGTTCGGTGGGTATCCGCTCAACAAGATTACGCGAGTGCTGGTAGCCGAATGGATCACTCGCCGCACTGCCGAGGGCAAGCGACCGAGCACAGTTCGTCACCAATACTTCATTCTTGAGCAGGTGCTGGACCAAGCGATTGCAGACGGACGGCCCAGCGCCAACCCCTGCGCGCACGTCACGTTGCCTACTGCGCGGACAGCTGTCGCGCCTAAGGCGTCGTCGGTCGATGGAGTTGTGGATCCGGCGCAGTTCCTCATGGCTGGCCAGGTACGGCGTTGGTCAGCGCGACTCCGTGGCCGTACATCGTCACCGTGCACGTGGCCGCGTGGACTGGCCTACGCTGCCGAGCTGCCCGGACTGCAGATTGGTGACATGGAGCTGCCGCCGGAAAACCAGCCGCACGCACGGCGCGGTGAACGTTCGTTCGTACGGTGCCCGTCAGAGACGGATCTCTCGCAGAAGGTGAACGGAAGCCAGGCCGTCGCGCTGGGAGGTAAAGCCAGAGATCGTCTACGACACGCCGAAGACGCGGGGGAGCCGTCGCCGTGTACCGCTGACCCCCGCCACCTGCGTAATGGTCCGGGACCATCTGTCGCTGCACCCGCGGGCCGACGAAGTGGAAGCGCCGCTGTTTCCCGCATGCAGCCTGCGCCCCATTAGGCCGACAGGGAAGTCCGCACCCACCCACGCGGACGGCTCGCGGATGTCACCGGCCGCGCAGGCTGCAACCGCCACAGTGAGCCAGGCCGAAGCGCGCCTGATGCTCGATTGGACCTGCCCCCTGGTGCACCGCAACTTTTACGGCGCGATGTACCGCCCTGCGGTGTTGCGGGCAAAACCTCAACGGCGCAAAGCTGCTGCCTAACTTCAGGTTTGATTCGCTGCGGCACACCTACGCCAGCTTGTGCATCGCGGCCGGGATCGCACCGTTCAAGCTCTCGAAGTTCATGGGGCACGCCAACGCGAACGTGACGTCAGGCGTGTACGCGCACCTGTTCGAGGACGACCACCCAGGCGCCATGGCCGCTCTGGGGGCATTTGGACGCCCCGCCCGCGCAGACAACGTGGTGCCCGTACGAACTAGCTAATTGAGCGTGCCGACCGTCCAGGCGTTGACGTGAGCAAGAAGAACGCGTGTCCAACCCAACTCGATGCCGTGGACTTGCCCCGGAGTAAAGACTTTCGCGTCTTTCAGGTGGATGTGACGCGTCCGCTGCGGATCTGTGATCTCGCCGGTTTCCCTTGCCCTGCGATGCTCCGCCACCTGGGTGTCAAAGAACGCCTCAGCGAACATTGCCCTGACCTTCTGCTGGCTGTCGTCTGAGCCGTCGATGTCCTCGGTCTGTCGATCGCTTCCCCACTGGTAGAAGTCTTCGACCGAGACGACAACGCCAGACATGACTGTGCCGGATAGGACAAGGGTGAGTCCCAGACCAGCTCGCGCCCTATTGGCGAAATTGGCCATCAATTGCAGGGTGAAGTCTGGATGGGTAGACCAGTCGTCAACGTTCGTCAGTTCTGGGTACTCGGAGATTGTCGGCTCGTCAGAGTTGTCTGCAGGTTCCGGGGAATCGCTCATTGAGTGATTGTGTCACCGGCTACCGACAGTCGGCCCGTTCGACAGGCAGGTCGCTGCAAACCGCTCAGTGCGAGCCTTGTGACGACGAGCGGACATGATGGGTAAACCAACCGAGTGCGGTCAACCTGACTACTTTGAATCGTAGATCGTCTTCCGTGCCAACGGTCTCGGCGAGATTAAGCTTCTCAAGGATGCGCACGCGGTACCGAACCTTCTGGGCGTAGGTGCTGGGGTCATCGGCCAACTGCGCGGCGGGGATCGCGCCTCCGTTTTTAACCAGCTCATCGAAGACTTCTTGCGCAGCGGCAGTCATTTGAGTAGCGATATTGCCATAATCGGCCTGCTCCTCGATCCATGATTCGACGGGATTGATGGGTGTGGGCTTACCGTCTTCTGAAAGCTCGAAAAGCCACAGTGCTATGTCCTGCGCATGCTTGAAAGTGTCCCGCAGGTTCTTGCCTGCGATTGCGTAAAGCTGTTGAAATTGTTTCGGATTGACAGGAGCAGTTGCCCCTTCGCTTGCCGCATAATAGTTGATTCGCTTTTCGATTAGCGACGATAGATATTCGTCGGTGACTGGTTCAAGTTGAATCGGATTGGCCACCTTACCGGATAGCCGTGGAACGCTCACGGCAGTCTTGACAATCCCGGTCGCTCCAACTAGTACCCAGCGAATTCCCGGTAGCTTGAAGGCTGTGTCGCGCAACTGGTCCAAGCATTCACGTGCTGAACCGGCAGTTCGGAGAAGTTCGAGATTATCGACTACTCCGACCAGCGATCCCGTTTTGTCCTCAGGAAAGCATTCCCGGAGGAGATACGTTATATGTTCCTCGAACCCTGATTCCGAAAATCCACTTGTGGAGTTCGGTGACGGCGTCGCTTTTCCAGCTGACAGTGGGGCAATTCCGACCGACCCGCCTTTGAAGACCGGGTTGTTGACCCAAGATCGAAGATCATTGAGGTTCGGTAAAGGGTGTCCACAATTTCGAAAGGTCGTCTCATGCCGGAGTAACGCCTGGGCTATCTCGAACAATATCTTTCGCGTCAGCGATTGGGTGTCCGCTTCAAATTGTATGGTTTTGTTCAAGGGAACAATCAGCTCGGATCTCGCAGCGAGGCGAACTTGCATTGCACGGTACGCGGCAACTCCCGCGAGGCTTGTCTTTCCAACGCCTACCGGACCTTCGAGCGTGGCAATTTGAGTGGACGAGTACCACCGTCGCTGCAACTTCCGCACCTCGGCGTCGCGTCCAATTAGCAGTTCGTCGCCCTCAGAGTCGGGCTTCAACTCTTCCGTGCCATATGGGTTCTTTCTGAACCCGAATGTCGGCCAGATATTTAGGGCTGTATCCACCCCCAGAGTCTGACACAAATCCGGCCTTCGCTCACGATTCCAGCCGTGCGACGCAGCGTTCGGTTGTCTGTTCTGGCGGCCGTTTGTGGAGGTACGGCGGAGGTACCGTTTACTTCAGGCGCTTCGTATTCGGACTTGCTCAAGCCTCTGGCCTGCGGAGACGTCACGGCGGCGACTTCCGCCACGAGGCGGTGCTGTTCCTGCGTTAGTCGTGCGCGGGTTGTCTCAACCGGCCTGCAAAGCCGTTTACACGGGTTCGAATCCCGTCGCTCGCTCGTGTCGATCGAGGCCGGCCGCCGACGGCCGGTCTCGATTCGTTTCCCATCAGGCGAGCAGAGTTGGCTTTCGTGCCACGGTGACGGCCCAGTCCGCGTCGGCGCGCCAGGGCCGCAGATCCCACGTCGCGAATCGGTGCTCGAGGACGAAACCGACCGCCGCCAGGTCCTCGTCGAGCATGTCGACGGTGTACTCGCGATCGGTGGCGAATCCGGTGACGAACACCCCGCCGTCGGTCAGGTGGGCCCAGATACGTTGGAGCGCTGCGCGTTCGGTGCCGGGCTTCATGAAGACCAGTACGTTGCCCGCTGCCACGGCCGCGTCGAACGTCCGTCCCAGATCGAGCGTCGTCAGATCGGCGACATGCACGTCGAGTTCCGGGTGTGCTCGCGCGGCCTCGGCCAGAACCGGATCGAGATCCACTGCGGTGACACGGTGTCCGCGTCGGGCCAACTCCACCCCGAGTCGGCCGGTGCCGCATCCGGCATCGAGGATGCTCGACGCGGGGGAGACCACCGCGTCGACCATGCGGGCCTCGCCGTGCAGATCCACGCCGCGCTCGGCCAGGCGGTCGAATCGCTCGATGTACCGCGCGGAATCGTCTGCGGAGTTCTCGGCTTGCCAGCGTGTGGTCACCCCGCCAGGGTAGGTCAGGTCAGTTGTTCGAGGGCCGACTGGGCTTCGGCGACCCGGGCGCGGGCCGACTCGACTGCTTCCGCCGCCGACTTCGCCTGTACGACACTGGCCTCGATTGCTTCCCGCGCAGCCTGCTCTGCGACTCTGGCGACCTCCAGCTCGGCCTCGATCCGCTCTACTTCCGCTGCAGCGCTGCGTAATTCGGACGCCGTTCGTTCGGTGTCGACCTGGGCTTCGTCGGCTTCGGTTCGGGCGGTATCGAGATCGGATTCGGCCGAGTCGAGTTCGGCGAGCAGTCGGTTCCGCTCGGCTTCGTCGGCTTTCTCTCGGTCGTCCTCGACCTCCGGAGACGCTGGGTAGTCATCGTCGTCATCGTCGTCGGGCGGGTCGGGAACGAGGGAGAGCAGCGCAGGCCCGAAGCCGCTGTACGTTTCGGCCACCACGGTTCTGCCGGTACGGACGCGGTCGCGTATCTCGGCATCGGCCATCGCCGCGTTCAGGGTGTTGGCGATCTCGCGGGCAGCGTTGTCGCCGACGGTCGCGCCGAGGCCGCGTCCCAGCGAGACTGCTCGATCGGTCAGGGCGCGTATAGAAGTGCTTCGAGCAGTGGACAATTCACGCAGTCGGGGTCCGTCGCCGCGCTGCTGGGCTCGTTCGAGTTGCTCACCCAGATCGAACAGTTCCGCTAGCGCCGATTCGTCTCGCCGAGCGAGTGTGTTCACCAACCACGCCACGACCGTGGGCTTGCGGAGGGCACCGATGCGGGTGGCACCGGCTTTGTCGCCGGCTTTCTTGAACCGGGCGACATATCCGGCACGATGCGAGACGAAATCGGCGGGAGGGAGTGAGTACAAATCGTCGACGATGGTCTCGACTCGGGGGAGATTCTCGGACATCGAAGTCCACCGTCTCGTTCGAGCAGTCACCGTACGACGGTGACGTGCGTGAAAGATGTGTGCCCCCGGCAGGATTCGAACCTGCGGCCTTTCGCTCCGGAGGCGAACGCTCTATCCCCTGAGCTACGGGGGCGCACCGGACGAACCGGTGTGCCTGTTGGGCTGTACGAAAGACTAGCGCATGTGCGACGGGAGTCGAAATCACCCCTCGGGCAGCGGCTGCGCACCCTTCTCGGCGAGCATCTGCTTCATCAGCGTCGACTCGCTGGTCTGAGTGGCAACCATGGACTGAGCCAGATTGATCACCGCAGGCGACTGCGCGTGAGTCTGCGCGTACTCCATCATCGCCAAGCCGCCCTCGTGGTGGCGCAGCATGAGTTGGAGGAACATCACGTCGACGTCCGAGCCGGTGGCTTGGCGAAGCGCGGCGAGTTCGGTCGAATTGGCCATGCCCGGCATGGCCCGGGTGGGATCCGAGGATCCGGGATCCATGGACATCCCGCTCATCGAGTGACCGTGCGAGTCGTCCTCGGCCATCCAGGTCATGTACCCGTCGGTCGAGATCGGTGCTCGGTCCCACAGGGCCAGCCAGCCCTGCATCTGTCCCACCTGGTTCTGCTGCGAGGTGAGCATGTCGAACGCCAGGTTCTTGACGGCCTGATCGGTGGCGTTGGTCAACGCCACCGCGGCCATCTCGATGGCCTGGTTGTGGTGCACGGTCATGTCCTGAGCGAAGCCGACATCGACCGAGTCCGCGGCGGGCGAAGAGTTGTCGTCCCGGAACGGGCTCTGCACCAGGAAGCCCAGGGCGAAGCCGATGGCCAGGACGGCAATCAACGCCAACGCCACCAGGGCGGTGCGCTGACTCGGCTTGGTCGCGGACGTGGTGGCTGCCGCGTCCTCGGTCGGTGTCGGGTCGGTCATCAGTTGGTGGGGATCTGGAGATCGCTCGGCAGCTGCATTCCGCCGGCCCCGCCGGTCTCGCTGGCGTCGGGAGTGATCCCGGCACCGTCCATCGGCACCGCGTCCGGGCCGGGCGCGGAGGCGTCGAACAGCGGCGGGTTGTCGGGATCGAAGCCGTCGCCGGTGGTGTTCGGGACGGACGCGCAGGACGCACCGACCTCCGGGTAGGCGAAGCGATTGAGTCGCAGTGCAGAGATGAACTGGCTGATGCGTTCGTCGTCCACGCTGTCCAACTTGAGCTGGTGGCCCCAGGACTGCAGCGAGACCGGGGAGTCGAGACCGGGGTACGGCGACATCATCATTTGCGTTTCGCCGTCGACGCGATCGGCAAGGGTCTGGACCTGGTCCGCATTCAGATCGTCGGGGTTGTAGGTGACCCAGACGGCACCGTGCTCGAGGGAGTGCACCGCATTCTCGGTACGAATGGCCTCGGGATAGACGATTCCCGTGCAGGTGGCCCACACGGCATCGTGCGGTCCACCGAACGGCGGCGACTGGTCGTAGGCGACTCGCTGCGTGCGCCCGACGTGCAGAGCGGCCGGGTACTCCTGCATCGTCACGCCCTCGATGCCGGTCGATGGATCCTGATTGGCCTCGCTGGGCTCGAACTTCTGCGCCTCGGCTCGGTCCTGGTACTTCGGATACAGATTGATCCCGAGGCCGGCAACGAGACCGACGACAACGACGACACCGGCAACCGTCAGCCAGGGAATCTGCCTGCCCGTGGCAGTGGGCACGCCGCCCTTCTTCTTGCGAGCTGACTTCTTGTTGGCTGCATTGATGGCTTTGTCTGCCTTCGCAGCCGACTTGTTCTGACTGCCTTTGTCGGGACCCGTTGGCATCGCTGTAGTTGCTCTCTCAGTCGAGGAAAGGTGGTGGTCGGTTGCGCTGGTGCTGCGTATCTGCTGGTGACGGCAACATTGGATGAGCGTCGGCGCAGAGCGCCCTCACTGTACGTTCTCTGCCTGAGAGCGTGCTCAGAGCCTGCGCGGACCGCGTCGGCCGAGGCTGCTCGCGGGCAGACGGGCAGTGGATGCGAGGACGCCGCGCACCAGCCAATAGGATAGCTACCTGTGACTCCCGCCGATCTTGCCGAACTGCTTCACGCGACCGCCGCGAAGGTGCTTGCCGACCGTGGCCTGGATGCATCCGTCCTCCCTGCGAAGCTGACCGTCGAGCGTCCCCGCAATCCCGAGCACGGCGACTACGCGACCAACGTGGCACTCCAGGTCGCTAAGAAGGCCGGAGCCAATCCTCGCGACTTCGCCGGCTGGCTGGCCGAGGCTCTTGCCGCCGACGCCGCCATCGCCGAGGCCGACGTCGCAGGCCCCGGATTCCTGAACATCAGACTGGCCGCTGCAGCGCAGGGCGAGATCGTTGCCCGGGTGCTCGCGGCAGGTTCGGCATTCGGCAACGGGTCCTCGATGGCTGGCAAGAAGGTCAATCTCGAGTTCGTCTCGGCCAACCCGACCGGTCCGGTTCACCTCGGCGGTACCCGGTGGGCAGCCGTCGGCGATGCACTCGGCCGCATCCTGTCCGCCCACGGGGCAGAGGTCACCCGCGAGTACTTCTTCAACGATCACGGCGCTCAGATCGCGCGCTTCACTCACTCGCTCATCGCCGCAGCGAAGGGTGAGCCTGCACCCGACAACGGCTACGCGGGCGAATACATCGCCGACATCGCAGCGCACGTGCTCGCCGAGCGACCCGATGCGCTCGCGTTGGACACCGAGGCGCAGGAAGAGGCGTTCCGGTCCATCGGCACCGAGTTGATGTTCGATCGGATCAAGGCGAACCTGCACGAGTTCGGCGTCGACTTCGACGTCTACTTCCACGAGAACTCGCTGTTCGAGTCCGGAGCCGTCGACAAGTCGGTCGAATACCTCAAGACCTCGGGGAGCCTCTACGAGGAAGACGGGGCCTGGTGGCTGCGGTCCACCGACTTCGGTGACGACAAGGATCGCGTCGTCATCAAGAGCGATGGCAACGCCGCCTACATCGCCGGCGACATCGCGTACTTCCAGAACAAGCGGCAGCGCGGCTTCGATCTGTGCATCTACATGCTCGGAGCAGATCACCACGGATACATCGGGCGGCTCAAGGCCGCCGCGGCGGCGTTCGGAGACGACCCCGAGACCGTCGAGGTCCTCATCGGCCAGATGGTCAACCTCGTCCGCGACGGCGTTGCGGTGAAGATGAGCAAGCGTGCCGGAACCGTCATCACCCTCGACGACCTGGTCGAAGCCATCGGCGTCGACGCCTCCCGGTACGTCATGATCCGTTCGTCCGTCGACTCCAGCATCGACATCGACCTCGCGCTGTGGGCGAGTGCGAGCAACGAGAATCCGGTGTACTACGTCCAGTACGCCCACGCCCGGCTGGCCTCGCTCGCGCGCAACGCCGCCGAACTGGGAGTCAGCGCGCACCAGCCGGATCTGAGCCTGCTCACCCACGAGCAGGAAGGCGAGCTGATTAGGACGATCGGCGAGTACCCACGAGTGGTGGCCAGTGCCGCCGAACTACGCGAACCACACCGGATCGCCCGCTACCTCGAAGAGCTGGCGGGGGCCTACCACCGTTTCTACGGTGCGTGTCGAGTACTTCCACAAGGAGACGAGGAGCCCGGACCTGTGAACACTGCACGACTGGCGTTGGGGAACGCGACCCGGCAGGTCCTGGCCAACGGCCTCGAACTGCTCGGGGTCAGCGCACCGGAGCGAATGTGAGCGCACATCCGGCGGGACCCAAGCATGCCGATGCCCCCGCGAAAGAGTCGATGTCCCATCGCCCGGCCGACGCGTCGGAGATGACGGCGCTGCCCGAGCAGGTGTGGCCCCGCAACGCCGAGCGCGGTGAGGACGGCACCGTCCGTCTCGCCGGAGTGTCGGTCACCGATCTCGCGGAGCAGTACGGCACACCGTTGTTCGTCATCGACGAGGACGACTTCCGTTCGCGCTGCCGTGAAATGGCCGCCGCATTCGGGGCACCCGAACGAGTGCACTACGCCTCCAAGGCTTTCCTGTGCGGTGAGGTCGCACGCTGGGTCGCCGACGAAGGGCTCTCACTCGACATCTGCTCCGGAGGCGAGTTGGCCATCGCATTGGCCGCCGGATTCCCGGCTGATCGAATTGCCATGCACGGCAACAACAAATCGGTCGCCGAGCTCGAGGCGGGCGTGCGCGCAGGCGTCGAGCATGTGGTTCTCGACTCCAACATCGAGATCGACCGTCTCGACGGTGTCGCCGGCGCAGCCGGTGTGGTGCAGGACGTTCTGATTCGCATCACCGTCGGGGTCGAAGCGCATACGCACGAGTTCATCGCCACCGCGCACGAGGATCAGAAATTCGGATTCTCGCTCGCCGACGGCTCTGCGCTCGACGCTGTTCGGCGTGTGTTCGCTGCCGACAACCTTCGCCTCGTGGGACTGCACAGTCACATCGGTTCGCAGATATTCGAGGTCGACGGCTTCGAGCTGGCGGCGCACAAGGTGATCGGGCTGCTGCGAGACATCGTCTCGGAGTTCGGCGTCGACAAGACCGCACAGATCTCGACTCTGGATCTCGGTGGCGGCATGGGTATTTCGTACGTGCCGAGTGACGATCCGCCCCCGGTGGAGCAGCTCGCGGCGAAGTTGACCGCTATCGTGGAGACGGAGTCCGCCGCAGTGGGACTGCCTGTTCCGACGATCGCCGTCGAGCCCGGCCGCGCCATCGCCGGACCGGGCACTGTCACGCTCTACGAGGTCGGCACGATCAAGGATGTCACCGTCGACAAGTCGACGCGCAGGCGCTACATCAGCGTCGACGGCGGCATGAGCGACAACATTCGCACCTCGCTGTACCAGGCCGAATACGACTGTCGATTGGTCTCGCGCTCGAGCGATGCCGATGCCGTCGTGGCTCGGGTGGTCGGAAAGCATTGCGAGAGCGGCGACATCGTCATCAAGAACACATGGATGCCGGCAGACGTCGGGCCGGGTGACCTGCTCGCGGTAGCGGCCACCGGGGCCTACTGCTACTCCATGTCCAGTCGCTACAACCTGCTGACGCGGCCCGCTGTGGTTGCGGTCAAGGACGGGCACTCGCGCCTGATCCTGCGGCGGGAAACCATCGAAGATCTGCTCAGCTTGGAGGTTCAGCCATGACATCGAAGCCGATAGGCGTCGCCGTACTCGGACTCGGAAACGTCGGTAGCGAGGTCGTCCGCATCCTCACCGAGAACGCCGAGGACTTCGAGGCCAGAATCGGTGCGCCACTGGCGATTCGAGGCATCGCTGTGCGTCGAGTCGACGGCGATCGTGGAGTACCGGCCGAGCTGCTCACCGACGACCCGGCAGAACTGGTCGGCCGCGACGACGTCGACATCGTCGTCGAGGTACTCGGCGGCATCGACATTCCCCGCAAGCTGGTGCTGTCTGCTCTGGAGAAGGGCAAGTCCGTCATCACGGCCAACAAGGCCCTGCTGGCCGAGTACACCGGAGAGCTCGCCGACGCGGCCGAGAAGTCCCGTGCCGACCTGTATTTCGAGGCCGCCGTGGCCGGAGCCATTCCCGTGGTTCGTCCGCTGATGCAGTCTCTCGCGGGTGACCGCGTGAACAAGGTTGCCGGCATCGTCAACGGCACCACCAACTTCATCCTCTCCGCCATGGACGAGACCGGCGCGGACTACGCCGAAACCCTCGCCGAGGCAGGGCGTCTGGGCTACGCCGAGGCCGATCCGACCGCTGACGTCGAAGGCTACGACGCTGCATCGAAGGCTGCCATCCTGGCGTCCATCGCATTCCACACGCGGGTCACTGCCGGTGACGTCTATCGCGAGGGAATCAGCAAAATCACCTCGGACGATCTCGAAACCGCGAAATCCTTGGACTGCACCATCAAGCTGTTGGCGATCTGCGAGCGGATCGTCACGCCCAAGGGCAAGGAGCGGATCTCCGCTCGGGTCTACCCCGCGCTCGTTCCGCTGAACCACCCGTTGGCATCGGTGAACGGTGCGTTCAACGCCGTGGTCGTCGAAGCAGAGGCCGCCGGTCGCCTGATGTTCTACGGCCAAGGTGCAGGCGGTGCGCCGACCGCGTCCGCAGTACTCGGCGACCTGGTGATGGCCGCACGCAACAAGTTCTACGGCGGACGGGGCCCCCTCGAATCCAAGTACGCCAAGCTCAAGGTGGCCCCCATGGGTGACATCCTCACTCGCTACTACGTCAGCATGCAGGTCGCGGACAAGCCGGGCGTTCTCGCCACGGTGGCGGCCGAGTTCTCCAAGCGCGACGTCAGCATCTCCACGGTGCGGCAGCAGGGTTCGGGTGACGGAGCCAGGCTCGTCGTCGTCACGCACCTCGCGGCCGACTCCGCACTGTCCGACACCGTTGCATCCCTCGAGCAGCTCGACGTCGTCGTCAACGTCGCCAGCGTTCTCCGATTGGAAGGCACCACCGTATGAGCGTCCACACCCCCTGGCCCGGTCTGATCGAGGCGTACCGCTCGCGTCTGGCGATCGGCCCGGATTGGAAGACCGTCACGTTGCGCGAGGGCGGCACCCCGCTGTTGCCGGCCGGGCACCTGTCCGAACTGACCGGGTGCACAGTGCATCTGAAGGTCGAGGGACTCAACCCCACCGGCTCCTTCAAGGACCGCGGGATGACCATGGCCGTCACCGACGCGCTCGCCCGAGGCCAGGAAGCCGTTCTCTGCGCCTCGACCGGCAACACCTCGGCCTCCGCGGCCGCCTATGCGGCCAAGGCCGGAATGAGCTGTGCCGTACTGGTTCCGCAGGGCAAGATCGCCATGGGCAAGCTCGCTCAGGCAGTCATGCACGGAGCCAAGATCATTCAGGTGCAGGGCAACTTCGACGATTGCCTCGAACTGGCCCGCAAGACCACGGCCGAGTTCCCGACCATCGGTCTGGTCAACTCCGTGAACCCCGTCCGCATCGAAGGCCAGAAGACCGCGGCCTTCGAGATCTGCGACGCCCTCGGCGACGCACCGGACATCCATGCACTGCCGGTCGGCAACGCAGGCAACATCACCGCGTACTGGCGCGGCTACTCGGAGTACTTCCGTGACGGTCTCACCACGCGCAAGCCGCGGATGCTCGGAGTCCAGGCCGCAGGCGCCGCTCCTCTGGTTCACGGTGCGCCGGTGAAGGATCCGGAAACGATCGCCACCGCGATCCGGATCGGCTCGCCCGCATCCTGGAACGGTGCCGTCAACGCCAAGGAAGAATCGAACGGAGCATTCCGCGCAGCGACCGACGAGGAAATCCTCGAGGCGTACCGATTGATCGCGAAGACCGAGGGCGTGTTCGTCGAGCCCGCCTCCGCGGCCAGCGTCGCCGGTCTGCTCGCAGCTCGGAAGGAAGGCTGGCTGGAACCGGGCCTGACCGTCGTGTGCACGGTCACCGGAAACGGCCTCAAGGATCCCGACACAGCGCTGTCGGGAATGCCTGTCGTAGAACCCATCTCGGTCGATCCCGTCGCTGTCGCGGCTGCGCTCGAGCTGGCCTGAGTTGACGGAATCTCCGGCAATGACGACGACACTCCCCATCGGGCTCACGGTCACCGCGCGCGTTCCGGCGTCCAGTGCCAACATCGGACCCGGATTCGACAGTCTCGGAATCGCTTTGGGGCTGTACGACGAGATCGAGGTCACGACCACCGCGTCGGGACTTCGAATTCACGTCGACGGTGAGGGTTCGGCGGACGTGCCGTGGGGTCCGACGCATCTGGTGGTGCGCGCCATCGAGCGGGGACTCGAAGCTGCCGGAGTGTGGGCCGACGGTTTGGATGTCCACTGCCGCAACGTGATTCCGCATTCGAGGGGGCTCGGTTCCTCCGCGTCGGCTGTGGTCGGTGGCCTGGCTGCCGCCAATGCGCTGGCCGCGAAAGTTGATCCGTCGCTCGCGCTGTCGGAGGGCCAGCTCGTCCAGCTGTCGTCGGAGTTCGAGGGTCATCCCGACAACGCGTCGGCGAGTTGCCTCGGCGGTGCGGTCGTGTCCTGGAGCGAACCGCCCAATGCCAGTGTGACGGCGCGGAACTACGCAGCCGTGCGGCTCGAGGTGCACCCGAGCATCAAGGTCGTCGTGCTCATACCGTCCGAACGCTCGTCGACGTCGCACACCCGGGGACTGTTGCCCGAGTTGGTGCCCCATCGTGACGCGGCCTTCAATGTCAGCCGAAGTGCACTTGCGGTGGTGGCGCTGACCGAGCGTCCTGATCTGTTGATGTCCGCGACGGAGGACCTGCTGCATCAAGGCCAGCGCGCCCAGGCGTTGCCCGACACCACTCGCTGGATCGCCACCTTGCGTGCGCGGTCCATCGCAGCCGTGGTGTCCGGCGCGGGCCCGACGGTCATGGCGCTGTGCACCGAGGAGTTTCCGGCCGATCTGCGTGAGGCTGCATCGGCCGAGGGGTGGCGGGTGCTCGACCTCGACGTGGCCGACGGAGTCACCGTCGCGTGACAACCGACGAGTAGGGTTCTTGCCGAGTGGGGACAACGGCGCTATGGTGAACCCTGTCCGTACATCGTGCGCTTCAGACGCCGGTTTCGTCAGGGCAATCAGGTCGCTGTATTCGGGGGATTCAAACGTCCGAGTGATGTGACGCTCCTGACTCGATCCTCCCCGTGGTTCTCTGCGGTCTCGGATCGATGGTGTCGTCGACGGAGTGCGTCGAACATGAACGGCAATATCCGAGCTCGGCAGAACGCCGAACTGCGGAACGAACCCTCGGCTGCGCATCGAGCGAGCGAGGGAAGGAAAGGACCTCCGTGACCGATACGGAACTAATCTCTGCGCCCGAAACGTCACGCCGACGTGCAGGCCTGTCCGGAATGGTTCTCACCGAGCTGCGCAGCCTCGCTGGTGAACTCGGTATCAAGAGCGTTTCCGGTATGCGCAAGGGCGATCTGATCGCTGCGATTTCCGAGCGTCAGTCGGGCAGCGCACCGGCCAAGTCGGACGCGCCGAAATCCGACGCACCGAAATCCGACGCACCCCGGTCGCGTCGTGCCGCTGCATCCGCGCCTGCCGTCGAAGATCGGCCGGCAGCCGAGGCGGCACCGAAGCAGTCGGCTCCCGAAGTGCCGTCCTCGGACGCACCCGCGACGCAATCGAGCGATTCTGCCGATGCGGCTCCCGAGACGGGTCGCCGGACACGCGGACGTCGTGCCGCAGGTCGGCGCGCCGGTGCTCCCGATCAACTCCCACTCGACGACAGCAACGATTCGGCCGGATCCGCTCCCGCGGCGACCGATTCGCCCGCAGCCGCGCCGCAGGCCGAGAAGTCGGACGAGACCGGCGACAGCGCCGCCACCGAGCGGCCCCGTCGTAGCCGCGGCGAACGTAACCGCCAGGACGGGTCGGAGCGCGAACCGCGTGACGCCGACGGCAACCGCGACAACGCGAACCGTGAGTCCGGAAGCCGCAATCAAGGCGACCGGGACGGCTCCAACCGCGAGAGCGGCAATCGTGACAACGGAAACCGCAATCAGGGTGACCGGGACAACTCGAACCGCGACGGCGGCGGTCGCAATCAGGGCGGTCGCAATCGCAATCAGGGCGACGGTCGCAACGACAACCGCAACGAGGATCGCAACAACGGTCCGCGCGACAACCGCGACAACAACCAGGACGACGACGGCGAAGGCCGCGGACGTCGGGGACGTCGGTTCCGTGAACGCCGTCGCGGACGCGACCGTGGCGAAGGCAACGAGGGTGGCGGTGGCCGCGAGCGCGACACCGAGATTCGCGAGGACGATGTTCTTCAGCCGGTAGCCGGCATCCTCGACGTGCTCGACAACTACGCGTTCGTCCGCACTTCCGGCTACCTCGCCGGACCCAACGACGTCTACGTGTCGATGAACCTCGTGCGCAAGAACGGCCTTCGACGCGGCGACGCGGTGACCGGCGCAGTTCGAGTGGCACGCGAAGGCGAGCAGTCCGGTCAGCGGCAGAAGTTCAACCCGCTCGTGCGTCTGGACACCGTCAACGGGGGAGAGGTCGAGGCCGCGCGCAAGCGTCCGGAATTCGGCAAGCTCACCCCGCTGTACCCCAATCAGCGGCTGCGCCTCGAGACGCAGCAGAACATCCTGACCACACGCATCATCGACTTGGTGATGCCGATCGGCAAGGGCCAACGCGCGCTCATCGTCAGCCCGCCGAAGGCAGGTAAGACGAGCGTTCTGCAGGCCATCGCCAACGCGATCGCGATCAACAATCCCGAGTGTTATCTGATGGTCATCCTCGTCGACGAGCGTCCCGAGGAAGTGACGGATATGCAGCGCTCCGTCAAGGGCGAGGTCATCGCGTCGACGTTCGACCGGCCACCGGGCGACCACACCGCCGTGGCCGAGCTGGCGATCGAACGGGCCAAGCGCCTGGTCGAAGCCGGCCAGGACGTGGTGGTTCTGCTCGACTCGATCACCCGTCTGGGACGTGCGTACAACAACAGCTCGCCCGCATCCGGCCGAATCCTGTCCGGTGGTGTCGACTCGACCGCGCTGTACCCGCCGAAGCGATTCCTCGGTGCGGCTCGAAACATCGAGCACGGTGGATCGCTGACGATCATCGCCACGGCCATGGTCGAAACCGGATCCACCGGCGACACCGTGATCTTCGAGGAGTTCAAGGGCACCGGCAACGCCGAGCTCAAGCTCGATCGCAAGATCGCCGAACGCCGCGTGTTCCCGGCCGTCGACATCAACCCGTCGAGCACCCGCCACGACGAGCTGCTCCTTGCTCCCGACGAGGCTGCCGTTGTGCACAAGCTACGGCGCGTGTTGTCCGGACTCGACTCGCATCAGGCCATCGACCTGCTGGTCGATCGCCTGAAGAAGAGCAAGAACAACCTGGAATTCCTCATGGAGGTCTCCAAGACCGCGCCGGGCGGCAACAACGACTGACCGGGTGTTCCCCGGATCTTTCGCCCGGGGAACAAGCCGGCAGGTGCGTGCGTTGTAAGCATCTGTCGGCACAGAAGTACCGACGATTAGCAGGGCGGATGCACGCTCTGGCATAATCAACGGCCGAGTCCGGTTCCGGTTCACGTCTTCGATCGGCGAAGGCGACCCGGCGACCATTACAAAGAACGGTAAGGACACCATGAAGGCAGGAATTCACCCCGACTACACACTGACGACAGTCGTCTGTGGTTGCGGCAATACTTTCGAGACCCGAAGCACCACCGACAAAGAGCGCATCAGCGTCGAGGTCTGCTCGCAGTGCCACCCCTTCTACACCGGCAAGCAGAAGATTCTCGACACCGGCGGCCGCGTCGCTCGCTTCGAGGCTCGCTACGGCAAGCGCGCCGGCAAGAAGGCCGACGCAGACAGCTAGCTGTTCCGCCGACGCCCGTCCTGTGATTCACAGGACGGGCGTCGGTTTTTTTGTGTCCACACCCAGTTGCACCCGCGTTCGAGAGTGAGTCATCCCCATGGCGAGAACAGACAAGCCTTCGGCCATCGACGACATCCTTGCCGAACACTCCGGACTCGAGCAGCAACTCGCCGACCCAGCTCTGCACAACGATCCGTCCGCTGCCCGCAGAGCAGGCAAGAGATTCGCCGAACTGGCCCCCATCATGTCCGCGCACACCAAGCTGACCTCCGCGCAGGACGACCTCGAAGCCGCGCGTGAGTTGGCGGCCGACGATTCGTCGTTCGCGGCCGAGATTCCCGATCTCGAGGCGACCGTGTTGCAGCTCGAGCAGACTCTGACCGACCTGCTGGCACCACGTGACCCGCACGACGGCGAGGACATCGTGATGGAGGTCAAGTCGGGTGAGGGTGGCGAGGAATCGGCGCTCTTCGCAGCCGATCTCGCGCGGATGTACGTGCGCTACGCCGAACGCCGCGGGTGGCGGGTCGAAGTCCTCGACGCGAACGTCTCGGACCTGGGTGGATACAAGGACGCGACCCTGTCGATCAAGACCAAGGATCCACTCGACGGCGTCTGGGCCCGGTTGAAGTTCGAGGGTGGGGTCCACCGCGTGCAGCGGGTACCGGTCACCGAATCACAGGGACGCGTGCACACCTCTGCGGCCGGAATTCTCGTGTATCCCGAACCGGACGAGGTCGAAGAAGTTCAGATCGACGAAACCGACTTGCGCATCGACGTGTATCGCTCGTCCGGCAAGGGCGGCCAGGGCGTCAACACCACCGACTCCGCGGTCCGGCTCACGCACCTTCCCACGGGCATCGTGGTCACCTGCCAGAACGAGCGCTCGCAGTTGCAGAACAAGGCGCGTGCGATGCAGGTTCTCGCCGCTCGCCTGCAGGCGGCCGCTGAGGAAGCGGCCAACGAAGAGGCCTCGGCCGGACGAGCCAGCCAGGTGCGCACCGTCGACCGCTCGGAGCGGATCAGAACCTACAACTACCCCGAGAACCGCATCACCGATCACCGCATCGGGTTCAAGGCGCACAATCTCGACGCCCTGCTCGACGGCGAGATGGATGCGTTGCTCGACGCGCTCGCCAAGGCGGACCGCGACGCGCGCATGCAAGCAGAGTAATTGCGGCACATAGCTTTACAGATTTCGCCGGGCCGATTCGCCGATCGGTGCGATACCCTGGCGGCCAGGTTCGACCCCGTAACAGCGCCCCGAGAGGCACACCAGACATGAACCAGCCCCTGACCCCCGCAGGCGAGAACGCCGTGTCCGAGCTGTCGTCGCGCTACGGCGTCTCGACCGACGCCGTCCGCACGATGCTCGACGCCGTCAACAACGGCCGCGGCACCATGGCGCAGTTCAACATCCCCGAGCTCGGCGGCAGTGGGCAGTGGATGCGCGGCGGAATGACCATGGTGGGCAACATGTTCGATCACGGACTCAAGAGCCGGGTCGACGGCCTCTGCCGCGATCTGTCTGCAGTGCTGGCGCAGCATCAGGTGTACCCGCCCAGGGAGACCGGCAACAGCTCGTTCGGTGGAAACTCGTTCGGCGGCGGCTCGTGGTGGCCGTCGGATCTCGGTGCACCGAGCTCGAGCGGGGGTCAGAACGGCTCGCAGTACGCAGTGTTCCCGGGTTCTCGACGCCTCGCCGTGTTGGTCGGCGGCGAATTGGCCGTGTACGACACTCTCGATCACTCCATCGGCGGAGTCCAGCAACAGCAGGGCGGTGGACCGGGCTCGCTCGAGTTCACCAGCCAGTACGGCACGTTCACCGCCGGCAGCCTGCCTCGCGTCGACCAGCAGTCGAGCGGAACGAACTCGCAGAACCAGGCGGCACCGCAAGCCGCTCCGCAGAGCTACACGCAACCGTCCTCCTCGCAGCAGTCCTCGAACCAGACGCCTCAGAGCAACCCGTCGGGCGTGGACATCTCCGACATCACGGCTGCGATCGAGGCACTCGCAGGTCTGCACGCGAAGGGCTTCCTCACCGACGACGAGTTCTACGCCAAGAAGTCGGAGTTGCTGGGGCGCGTGTGACAGGGTTGTCGGTGCCTCGTGGCAGTCTGTACTGGTGAGTCGCAAGCCGCTACGTCTGGCCATCCTCGAAGCAACGTCGATGCTCGATGCTGCCGGTGTGCCGAGCCCACGGGTCGATGCGGAGCTGCTCGCCGCACACCTCGTCGGCGTGGATCGCTGCCGTCTCGGTCTGGTTCCTCTCGTCGAACCCGAGGTTGTCGAGGCGTACTTCCGCACCGTCGAGCAACGCGCGAAACGCATTCCGCTGCAATACATCACGGGAACGACCTCGCTGGGCAACATCGACGTCGAAGTAGGACCGGGTGTGTTCGTGCCTCGGCCGGAAACCGAATTGTTGTTGGCCTGGGCTCTGGCGTTCCTCGAGAATGTCGACCACCATCCGCCGGTGATTCTCGATCTGTGTACGGGCTCGGGCGCATTGGCACTGGCGATCGCCAACGCTCGGCCCGACGCCGTCGTCCATGCCGTCGAACTCGACCCGTCTGCATTGGCGTGGGCCCGGCGCAATGCCGATCTGCGTAGCGGCCACGGCGACACCCCGATCACACTGCACCACGGCGACGTCACGGCCCGAGATCTGTTGACCGAACTCGACGGTGCAGTCGACATGATCGTCGCCAACCCGCCCTACATCCCGGAGGGGGCAGACCTGGACCCCGAGGTGATCGATCACGACCCGCACATGGCGCTGTTCGGCGGTGCGGACGGACTGTCGGTCATCGAACCGATGATCGGCAACATCGCCCGCTGGCTTCGGATCGGCGGCGGCGTCGCGATCGAACACGACGATTCCAATGGCAGCGAGGTTGCGGTTCTGCTGTCCAGGCGACGAGTGTTCACCGAGGTCACCGCGCATCCGGATCTGGCGGGTAGACCACGGTTCGTCGTCGCCGCACGGGCACACTCGGCCCCGGCCTGACGACGGGAACGGCAGGCGGGCGACACCTGACATCACTTCGTTATCGAAGGTGGAAGGATAGGTGCCGTGAGTACCGTCTACGACTGCCGTGAAGCCGACGCGCGCGCTGCCGGATTGACCGCTGCCCGCGGTGCCCTGAAGTCCGGCCGACTCGTCGTCATGCCTACCGACACCCTGTACGGGATCGCCGCCGATGCATTCGACGGCAGCGCTGTCACGGATCTGCTGCGGGCCAAGGGCAGGGGACGCGATATGCCGGTTCCCGTGCTCGTCGGTTCGTGGAACACCATCGACGGCCTGGTCCAGAGTGTCCGGCCACGCACCCGAGACCTGATTCGTGCCTTCTGGCCCGGCGCACTGAGCGTCGTGGTGCAGCAGGCTCCATCCTTGGCCTGGGATCTGGGTGACGCCCAGGGCACCGTCATGTTGCGGATGCCGCTGCACCCGGTTGCACTCGAGCTGTTGCGCGAGGTCGGCCCGCTCGCAGTGTCCAGTGCCAACATCTCCGGCAGTCCACCCGCCACCACCGTGACGGAGGCGCGAGATCAACTCGGCGGCTCGGCGGCGGTCTACCTGGACGGGGGACCGGCCGATCACGCGGTGGCGTCGACCATCATCGATCTGACGAGCGATCGAGCACGAATTCTCCGGGTCGGTGCCATTCCCACCGAGAAGATTGCCGAGGTTCTCGGTGTCACCGCCGAAAGCCTGGTTCCGGGAGCGTCCTGACATGCCTGTCCGTGCCGCATGAGCGTCGAGATGTTGGCTCAGTCGAATCTGGGTGCAGGCGTTCCTATCCGCGAGCTACTGCTGGTCTTTCTCACTGCCGCCGTCGTCACGTTCTTCGCCACCGGCGGAGTCCGAGTGGCGGCCATCAAGTTCGGTGCCGTCGCTGTTCCTCGTGATCGTGACGTCCACGTGCAGGCCACCCCGAGGCTCGGGGGAGTGGGAATCTACGTGGGCATGCTGGCGGCGCTGCTCTTCGCGTCGCAGCTGCCAGCGCTGGCTCGCGGATTCGACGTCGCCTACAACCGCGACATTCCCGCCGCATTGGTTGCCGGCTTCGTGATCGTGCTGGTCGGCGTCATCGACGACCGATGGGGTCTGGACGCCCTGACCAAGTTCGTCGGTCAGGTGACGGCGGCCGGAGTCCTCGTCATCATGGGGGTGAGCTGGGTCGTTCTGTATCAGCCGTGGGGAGGCGAGCCCGGTCAGCCGGGTAGCACCCTGGTGCTCGACCAACTGCAAGCCGGACTGGTGACCGTTCTGATCACCGTCGTGATCGTCAATGCAATGAATTTCGTCGACGGTCTCGACGGGCTGGCGGCCGGGCTCGGGCTCATTTCCTCAGTGGCGATCTGCATCTTCTCGGTAGGGCTGTTGCAGGAGCAGGGCGGTGACGTCGGCGTCTACCCGCCGGCGCTGATTGCAGCGGCGCTGGCGGGCGCGTGCCTGGGGTTTCTGCCGCACAACTTCCAACCCGCGCGCATCTTCATGGGAGATTCGGGATCGATGCTCATCGGTCTGACGCTGGCCACGATCTCGACCAGTGCCTCGGGGCGGATCCCGTTGACGGCGTACGGCCCACGCGACCTGCTGGGTCTGCTGTCGCCGCTTCTGCTGGTCGGGGCCGTGATGCTCATCCCGATCCTCGACCTGCTGCTGGCTGTCATCCGCCGTACGCGAGCAGGGCGGAGTCCCTTCAGCCCCGACAAGATGCACCTGCACCATCGGCTGCTGCAGATCGGACATTCGCACCGCCGGGTGGTGCTGGTGATCTACCTGTGGGTCGGTGTCCTCGCCTTCGGGGCGGTGGGGTCGTCCCTGTTGGACCGCCGAATAGTGGTGCTTCTGGTCGCAGCCGGTCTGGTGTTCGCACTGGTCGTCACGGCTGTGCCCACATTGAGGGTGGACCGATCGCAGGGCTCGGAAGCGCGAAGCGCCCGACGCGGCGGCTGATCCCGTCGGTTGTTCGCGGTCGCGAGCTGGGTACCCTCGACAACTGTGACCTTCACTCCGCAGTCCATGCCCGATCAATTCGCGCCGCTTCGCGCCGCAGTCCGATACGGACTCATCGGACTGGTGATGCTGACCGTGGTGAGCGTAGGTATATCCGTGGCCGCGGCCGGAACGCCCGGCCTGTGGGGATCGATCATCGGTGTGGCCATCGGCGGAGGCTTCGTCATCACGACGGCGTTGTCTGTTGCTCTCACCACGCGATTTCCGGCCTCGGCGGTCGGAGCCCTGCTGTTGGGCGGTTGGTTGGTGAAGATGGTGATTGCGCTGATCGTGCTGGTCGCACTCAAGGACGCCGACTTCTACAACCGCTACGCGTTGGGCCTGACGATTCTGGGAGCGCTCGTCGTCGTGCTCGGTGCGGAGGTCTTCGGGGTCGTCAAGACCAAGGTCGCCTACGTGGACAGCGTCCCCGCCGAGGACAAGACCGACGATCGGTAGTACGACAGCCTGTCGTAATCGGTTAAGCTGAGGGCCGCCTACACAACGTCGTAGTTCTGTTGATAAAGTTTGCATCAAGCGGTGGGCAAGACTGGGACGAAAGAGACTTTTTCCCTGGACTCGACCCCCGCAGGTAGCAGTCAGCGTGAGCTTCCTTACAGTAGGCCCGGAGTCATCGACTTCGGCAACGTAAGGTTCCGCCCTGAGAGTTGCCGAGTCGACGTGAGTCGCCGACACCCGACAGACGCTTGGCCGATGAAGACCGGGCCTCAGCCTCTGACGATTGCGAGCCGATTTTCGTCGACTTGATAGATCGTCATTGTCCGATCGAACCGCAGTCGTTACCCGGCTGCGGCCCGAACACGGGAGAGACCGCTGAGCGTCACCACCCTGGCTGCGGAATACAGTCCGCCGTCACTATCCGATTTCTTTCCTCCCGCGGTGCTGTTCGAGGGGACCCCGTTCGAGCTCGACAGGCTGATGCTCATCCGCATCCTGATGTCGGCGATTCTGATCATCTTCATGGTGGTTGCCCTCCGCAGCCCGAAGATCGTTCCGCGTGGTCTTCAGAACGTCGGAGAGATCGCTCTCGATTTCGTTCGGATCCACGTCGCAGAAGATGTGCTCGGTAAAGAACAGGGTCGTCGGTTCCTGCCCGTCATCATGACCATCTTCTTCACGGTGTTCGCGGTGAACGCGAGCGCTGTCATTCCGTTTCTGAACATCTCGTCGAATGCGCGCATCGGCTTACCGATCGTGCTCGCTGCGGTCGCGTACGTCGCGTTCATCTACGCAGGCGTCAAGAAGTTCGGTGTCGGGAAGTTCGTCAAGGGCACCATCGTCATCCCGGGCATTCCGCCGGCGATGCACGTGCTGCTGATCCCGCTCGAGTTCGTCTCGAACTTCGTACTTCGCCCGTTCACGTTGACGGTGCGTCTGCTCGCCAACATGCTGGCCGGCCACATCATGCTCGTGCTGTTCTTCAGCGCGACCCAGTTCTTCCTCTTCGAGGCGTCGGCCGGGCTGAAGATCTTCGCGGCACCCTCGCTCATCATGGGCTTCCTGTTCACGTTGTTCGAGATGCTGGTGATCTTCCTCCAGGCCTACATTTTCGCGCTGCTCACGGCGATCTACATCGATCTGTCGCTGCACGCAGACTCGCACTGACCGACCAACTGACCGAACCAGCTACACCGCCACCTCCGACACCCGGATGTGGACCGAAGAAAGGGAACGGAAAACCCAATGAGCCTTGAAGTTCTGGCCCAGGCGCAGGAAATCAACGCAAGCGGCTACGGCGCCATCGGCTACGGCCTCGCAGCGATCGGTGGTGGCATCGGCCTCGGCCTCGTCGTCGCCAAGAACATGGAAGCAACCGCTCGCCAGCCCGAGCTGGCCGGTCAGCTCCGTACCACCATGTTCCTCGGCATCGCATTCACCGAGTCCCTCGCCCTGATCGGCCTCGTCGCCGGCTTCATTCTCTGAGAGCGCGATGACAAACGCGATTACGTTGCTGGCGGCGGAGGGGGAGGAATACAACCCTCTTCTGCCCGCAACCTACGACATCGTTTGGTCGCTGGTCTGTGTCGCGGCAATCGGCTTCCTCTTCTGGAAGTACGTGGTGCCGCGCTTCACCAAGGTTCTCGCTGAGCGTTCCGAGCTCATCGAAGGCGGAATCAAGAAGGCCGAAGAGGCACAGGCGGAAGCCAAGGCTGCACTCGAGCAGTACCACGCTCAGCTGGCCGACGCCCGTTCCGAGGCCGCGCAGATCCGTGAGGAAGCGCGCACTCAGGGGCAGGCGATTCTCGCCGAGATGAAGGAAAAGGCGCAGGAAGAAAGCGACCGGATCGTGGCTGCAGGTCACAATCAGCTCGTTGCTCAGCGTCAGCAGATCGTCACCGAGCTTCGGGGAGATCTGGGACGCACGGCCGTCGAACTCGCTGAGAAGGTCATCGGAGAGCAGTTGTCCGACGACGCGAAGCGTTCCAGTTCGATCGATCGCTTCCTCAACGAGTTGGATTCCGTCACCGCGGACTCCGCATCCGGAAAGTGAGTCGAACCATGTACGCAACTTCTCGTGAGGCACTCGCCCGCACGCGGTCGGTTGCCCACGAAGCTCTGGGGTCCGCGTCGGCAGGCGAGGCAACAGCCGTCGCTGCTCAGACCGGTGCCGAGTTGTTCGCCGTCGTCGACACTCTCGACGCGCAGCGCACGTTGCGTACCGCTCTCGCCGATTCGTCGGTCGAGGGCGTTCGGCGAAGCGATCTGGCCGGAGAGGTCTTCTCCGGCCAGGTGTCGAGTGCAACGGCGACGATCGTCAAGGCCGCTGCCGGTGAAAGCTGGTCCACCGCTCGTGACCTGCTGAACTCGCTGGTCGAGCTGGGACGTGAAGCTCTGCTTCGCGCCGCGGCCGATCAGGATCAGTTGGACACGGTCGAGGACGAACTGTTCCGGCTCGGGCGGATCGTGGCAGCCAACCCGCAGCTCGAGCAGGCCCTGTCGGATCGCTCGAAGCCTTCGCAGGCCAAGCGTGAACTGCTCGGTCGCCTGCTCTACGGCAAGGTCACCGCGGTCACCGAGGCGCTCGCAGTTCAGGCTGTGACGCGTCCGCGAAAGACGGCTCCCGCGGACGTACTGAACGGACTGGCCGATCTGGCCGCCGAACAGCGTGACCGCGCGGTTGCACACGTCCGCAGCGCAGCCCCACTGAGCGACAGTCAGCTCGAGAAGCTGACGGCAACCTTGACCCGCACGTACGGCAAGCAGGTCACGGTGCATGTAGAGGTCGATACCGAACTGCTCAGCGGACTTGTCGTTCGTATCGGCGACGAGGTCATCGACGGTAGCGGGGCAGGCCGCCTCGCTGCATTGCGAAAGACGCTCAAATAGTCCGACACGGACACAGTAACGAGAAGAAGCGTCTCGACTTTCGAGACATTTCACCCCGCGATCATTTGAAGGAAGAGCAGGAAACACTATGGCGGAGCTGACGATCTCCTCCGACGAGATCCGTAGCGCGATCGATAACTTCACCGCGAGCTACTCACCGGAGTCTTCCCGCGAGGAGGTCGGCACGGTTACGGACACGAGCGACGGAATCGCTCACGTGTCCGGATTGCCGTCGGCGATGTCCAACGAACTCCTGGAATTCCCCGGCGGAGTCCTCGGTGTCGCGCTGAACCTGGATGCCACCGAAATCGGTGCCGTCATCCTCGGTGACTACGAGCACATCGAAGAAGGCCAGGAAGTCAAGCGCACCGGAGACGTGTTGTCGGTCCCCGTGGGCGACGGCTACCTCGGCCGCGTCGTGGACCCCCTGGGCAAGCCCATCGACGGCCTCGGCGACATCGAGTCCTCCGAGACCCGCGCCCTCGAACTGCAGGCTGCCTCGGTGCTCGAGCGCCAGCCCGTCGAGGAGCCGCTGCAGACCGGAATCAAGGCGATCGACGCCATGACCCCGATCGGCCGCGGCCAGCGTCAGCTCATCATCGGCGACCGCAAGACCGGCAAGACCGCGGTCTGCATCGACGCGATCCTGAACCAGAAGGCCAACTGGGAGAGCGGTGACGAGAAGAAGCAGGTTCGCTGCATCTACGTCGCCATCGGCCAGAAGGGCTCCACGATCGCAGGCGTCAAGGCTGCACTCGAGGAGCAGGGCGCACTCGAATACACGACCATCGTCGCGGCTCCCGCGTCCGATTCGGCCGGCTTCAAGTGGCTCGCCCCGTACACCGGCTCGGCCATCGGCCAGCACTGGATGTACCAGGGCAAGCACGTCCTCATCGTGTTCGACGACCTGACCAAGCAGGCCGAGGCGTACCGCGCCATCTCGCTGCTGCTGCGTCGTCCGCCGGGCCGCGAGGCATACCCCGGTGACGTCTTCTACTTGCACTCCCGTCTGCTGGAGCGCTCGGCGAAGCTGTCCGACGAGCTCGGTGGCGGATCGTTGACGGCTCTGCCGATCATCGAGACCAAGGCCAACGACGTCTCGGCGTACATCCCGACCAACGTCATCTCGATCACCGACGGCCAGGTCTTCCTGGAGTCGGACCTGTTCAACAAGGGCGTCCGTCCCGCGATCAACGTCGGTATCTCGGTGTCCCGAGTCGGCGGCGCGGCACAGACCAAGGGCATGAAGAAGGTCTCCGGATCTCTTCGCCTCGAGCTCGCTCAGTTCCGTGAGCTGGAAGCCTTCTCGGCGTTCGCATCCGACCTCGACGCGGCCTCCAAGGCGCAGCTCGAGCGCGGCGCACGTCTGGTCGAGCTCCTCAAGCAGGATCAGTACGCCCCGGTTGCCGTCGAAGACCAGATCGTCTCGATCTGGCTCGCAGGCCAGGGCACGTACGACTCGGTGCCCGTCGGCGACGTGCGTCGCTTCGAGACCGAACTGCTCGAGGATCTGCACCGCAACGCCAGCGGCGTCTACGACAGCATTGCCGGTGGCAAGGCTCTCGACGAGGACAACCAGAAGGCGCTGACCGAGGCGACCGAGAAGTTCAAGGCCGGATTCGTCGACTCGGACGGCAACCGCGTCGTCAACGAGGCCGAGGCCGACACTCTGAACGCCGATGAGGTCAGCCAGGAGCAGGTCAACGTCACTCGCAAGACAGTCAGCAAGTAGGCCGGCGATGACAGGTGACAAGACGAGCACAGAAGGGAGCGTGAACAGCTAGATGGCAAGCATTCTCGAGCTTCGCTCCCGCATCAAGTCGGTCAACTCGACCAAGAAGATCACCAAGGCACAAGAGTTGATCGCGACATCGCGAATCACCAAGGCCCAGGCCCGCGTTGCCGCGTCGAAGCCGTATGCGGAAGAGATCACCAAGGTGCTCTCCGCGTTGGCGAGTGCATCGAGCTCGCTCGATCACCCGTTGCTCAACGAGCGAACCGAGCCCAAGCGTGCCGCAGTTCTGGTCGTGACCAGCGACCGCGGTATGTGCGGCGGCTACAACTCCAACGTGCTCAAGGAGACGGAAGAGCTGTTCCAGCTGCTCCGCTCCGAGGGCAAGGATCCGGTCATCTACGTCCTCGGCGCAAAGGGCCTGGGCTACTACACATTCCGCGAGCGGGATGTGAAGGGTGCCTGGACGGGCTTCTCGCAGGAGCCCGGGTACGCCGACGCGGCCAAGGCGAGCAGGCACCTGGTCGAGCTGTTCATGGCCGGCTCGGGCACCGAGGTCGACGCTCCCAACGGTGAAGGCACCGTCGAGGGCGTGGACGAGTTGCACATCGTCTACACCCGCTTCGTGTCGATGCTCACGCAGAAGCCCGAAGTTCGTCGTATGGCACCGCTCGAAATCTCGTACACCGACGAGGAGTACCAGATGGGTGCAGACGCGTTGAGCGACTCGCCGACCGCAGATGTGCAGGCACAGTACGAGTTCGAGCCGGAAGCAGGAACTCTGCTCTCGGCGCTGCTGCCCAAGTACATCAGCACCAGGATCTACGCGTCGTTGCTCGATGCAGCAGCGTCGGAGTCCGCGGCGCGTCGTACCGCCATGAAGGCAGCGACGGACAACGCGAACGAATTGGTCGAGACCTTGAGCCGTCAGGCAAACCAGGCTCGGCAGGCCCAGATCACCCAGGAAATCAGCGAAATCGTCGGTGGCGCCAACGCGTTGGCCGACAGCGCAGGAAGTGACTAAGCAATGACCGCAGCAGTAGCCCAAGAGAACGCGAGCGGAGCGGACACACAGTCCGGCCGTGTCGTTCGGGTCATCGGCCCCGTTGTGGACGTCGAGTTCCCGCGCGGCTCGATTCCCGCACTGTTCAACGCCCTCAACGCAGAGATCACTCTGCCGACCGTGGCCAAGACCCTGACGCTCGAGGTCGCACAGCACCTCGGCGACAACTTGGTTCGCACCATCTCGATGCAGCCCACCGACGGACTCGTCCGCGGCACTGCAGTCATCGACTCGGGCAAGCCGATCTCGGTTCCCGTCGGTGACGTCGTCAAGGGCCACGTGTTCAACGCCCTCGGTGACTGCCTGGACACCCCCGGACTCGGCCGCGACGGCGAGCAGTGGGGCATCCACCGCAAGCCACCAGCCTTCGATCAGCTCGAGGGCAAGACCGAGATCCTCGAGACCGGCATCAAGGTCATCGACCTTCTGACCCCGTACGTCAAGGGCGGAAAGATCGGTCTGTTCGGTGGTGCCGGTGTCGGCAAGACCGTTCTGATCCAGGAAATGATCACTCGTATCGCACGCGAGTTCTCGGGCACCTCGGTGTTCGCAGGAGTCGGCGAGCGTACCCGTGAGGGCACCGACCTTCACCTCGAGATGGAAGAGATGGGCGTCCTCCAGGACACCGCCCTCGTCTTCGGCCAGATGGATGAGCCGCCCGGCACGCGTATGCGCGTGGCGTTGTCGGCACTGACCATGGCGGAGTACTTCCGCGATGTTCAGGGACAGGACGTTCTTCTGTTCATCGACAACATCTTCCGCTTCACCCAGGCAGGTTCGGAGGTGTCGACCCTTCTCGGTCGTATGCCGTCGGCCGTCGGTTACCAGCCCACGCTGGCGGACGAGATGGGTGAGCTCCAGGAGCGCATCACCTCGACCCGTGGACGCTCGATCACCTCGCTGCAGGCGATCTACGTTCCCGCCGACGACTACACCGACCCGGCCCCGGCCACGACGTTCGCGCACCTCGATGCGACGACCGAGCTCTCGCGTCCGATTTCGCAGATGGGTATCTACCCCGCTGTGGACCCGCTGAGCTCCACCTCGCGCATCCTCGAGCCCGGCATCGTCGGTGCGGAACACTTCCGCGTCGCCAACGAGGTCAAGCGGATCCTGCAGAAGTACAAGGAGCTGCAGGACATCATCGCCATCCTCGGCATGGACGAGCTTCAGGAAGAGGACAAGGTTCTGGTCGGCCGCGCACGCCGCCTCCAGAAGTTCCTCGGCCAGAACTTCATCGTTGCCGAGAAGTTCACCGGCGAGGCCGGTTCGGTCGTGTCGCTCTCCGACACCATCGAGGCATTCGACAAGGTCACCAAGGGTGAGTACGACCACCTTCCCGAGCAGGCCTTCAACAGCTGCGGCGGTCTCGACGATGTCGAGGCAGCCGCGAAGAAGATGGCCGGAAAGTAGACCGACGTGACTTCTTCCGAGAAGAGCGGCATGGAGGTCTCCCTGGTCGCTGTGGAGCAAAAGCTGTGGTCCGGTACCGCGACCATCGTCAGCGCTCAGACCACCGAAGGTGAGATCGGCATCATGCTGGGCCACGAGCCTGTCCTCGGGCAGTTGATCGAGGGTGGCACGGTGTCGATCACGACCACGGACGGTGAGAAGCTCATCGCAGCCGTCCACGGTGGATTCCTGTCGGTGACCGGTAAGACGGTCACCGTGCTGGCAGAATCGGCCGATTTCGCCGACGACATCGATGTCGAGGCGGCACGGGCTGTAGTGGCAGAGAACGGCGACGACCTCGAGGCCATTGCTGTGGCGAAGGGGCGTGTCCGCGCTGTCGAGCGGTCCTAGGTTCACGAGAAGCCGCGACGAGACCTGCGATGCACTACGGATTGATTGTTCTGATCATTCTGGTTGTGCTGCTCGCAGGGCTCGTCGCGGCTTTTGCGTACCGTCTGATGGTTCTTCGCCGCGGGGGAACTGCGGCGATCATGCGAGTGCTGCCGTCGGACGGTGGTGCCGGTTGGCGCCACGGCATCATTCGATACGGCGACAACACCCTCGTCTTCTTCAAGCTGTCGAGTCTTCGCCCCGGCCCCGATCATCGGCTGGGTCGGCAGGACATTCATGTGGGTGATCGACGAGCCCCACGGGACACCGAGTTCGACATCATGACACCCGACATCGCGGTGTTGGAACTGTCCGACAACGGTAAGTATTTCGAGATCGCCTTGGACAGAAGTGCGTTGACCGCTTTCCTGTCCTGGGTCGAGTCTCGGCCCTCCGGCCGATCCCGTCGCCGCCGACCGGCGGCCTGATCAGCTCTCGTCGGTAGTCGGATCGCTCGGCGTGCGGCTCGATCCGGGAACCCACTGGACGTCGCCTTCGGGGTTGGCGTAACGACTCAGAATGAACAGTAGATCCGAGAGTCGGTTGAGGTATTTCGCCGGCAAGGCACTCGTTGTCTCCGGGCTCGCGTGCACTGCGGCCCATGCCGACCGCTCCGCGCGTCGGGCCACCGTTCGTGACACGTGTAGCAACGCTCCCAGCGGCGTTCCACCTGGCAGAATGAACGACGTCAGAGCGGGAAGCTCCTCGTTGAACTCGTCGCACCAGGCTTCAAGGCGGTCTACGTAGCTCTGATCGATGCGCAGAGGCGGGTACTGCGGATTCTCGACGACCGGAGTCGACAGATCGGCCCCGCGTCGAAAAGATCGCTCTGGATGGTGCGGATCACCGAATGCACCGATTCGGGCGGGTTGCCCAGTGCGAGAACCACACCCAGGCTTGCGTTGGTCTCGTCGCAGTCCGCGTAGGCGATCAGACGTTCGTCGTTCTTGGACACCCTGGAGAAATCGCTCAGCCCGGTGGTCCCGTCGTCGCCGGTTCTCGTATAGATGCGGGTGAGGTGGACGGCCATGCGCGCTACGGTACCGCGCGGGTGTCGGTCGGTCCCGCTGGCTACGCTGTCGACGTGAGTGAACGCTTTTTGGTCAACGGTGGAAATCGCCTCGTCGGTGAGGTGGCGGTCGGTGGTGCAAAGAACAGCGTCCTCAAGTTGATGGCGGCAGCGCTGCTGGCAGAGGGCACGAGCACGATCACCAATTGCCCCGACATCCTGGACGTGCCACTGATGGCGGAGGTGTTGCGTGGGCTCGGCTGTGAGGTCGAGTTGGAGGGATCGGTCGTTCACATCACCACTCCGGCCATGCCGAAGTATCACGCCGACTTCGCGGCAGTTCGCCAGTTCCGAGCTTCGGTGTGTGTGCTGGGACCGTTGGTTGCGCGATGCAAGAGAGCTGTCGTGGCACTGCCGGGTGGTGACGCGATCGGGTCGCGTCCCCTCGACATGCACCAGTCCGGTCTCCAATTGCTCGGAGCACGCAGCGAAATTCAACACGGGTGTGTCGTCGCGGAAGCGGACGAGCTGCGCGGCGCGAACATCAGACTGGCCTTTCCTTCCGTTGGTGCCACCGAGAACATCTTGATGGCCGCAGTCCTCGCCACCGGGGAGACGGTGATCGACAACGCCGCGCGTGAGCCGGACATCGTCGACGTGTGCAACATGCTCAACGAGATGGGTGCCGACGTCCGCGGTGCAGGTACATCGACCTTGACCGTTCGGGGTGTGAGCGCGCTGAAGCCGACGACCCATCGGGTGATCGGCGATCGCATCGTCGCTGCGACCTGGGGAATCGCCGCTGCCATGACTCGTGGGGATGTACGAGTCCGTGGGGTCAACCCCAAGCACCTGTCGTTGGTGTTGGACAAGTTGAGATCTGCCGGAGCCGAGGTCACCAGCGAGCCCGACGGCTTCCGCGTCGTTCAGCACGAGCGCCCGAGGGCGGTCAATTTCGCGACGCTTCCGTATCCAGGGTTCCCGACCGACCTGCAGCCGATGGCCATCGGACTCGCGACCGTCGCCGACGGCACGTCGATGATCACCGAAAACGTCTTCGAAGCTCGATTCCGGTTCGTCGAGGAGATGATCAGGCTCGGGGCCGACGCGCGTACCGATGGCCACCACGCCGTGGTTCGCGGTGTACCGCAGCTGTCCAGTGCGCCGGTATGGTCCTCCGATATCCGGGCCGGGGCCGGCTTGGTTCTCGCGGGGTTGGTGGCCGACGGTACGACAGAGGTGCACGACGTGTTCCACATCGATCGCGGTTATCCGAGATTCGTCGAGAACCTGAGTGCACTCGGTGGCAGCATCGAGCGGGTCAGCTGAGTAGCGCGGCTTCCAGCGCTTCGGCCAATATGCTTATGGCATAGTCCAATTCGTCGTCGGAGACGGATCCGTATCCGACGACGATTCCACCCCGGGCTGTGTGCGAGCGGGTCGAGTGTTCGAGTGTCGGTACGTCCACGCCACTCGCTGCACACGCGGTAGCGACGTCGCGCGCTGTGCCGGTATCGACGATCAACACCGTATGCAGCCCGGCTCCGACTCCCCGGAGCTCGCCGAACCTGGCCAGCGCTGCGGCGACCATGCGGTCACGGGTGCGATATATTCGCCGCGCAGTTCGGACGGCTCTGTCCCATTCGCCGTCGCGCAGCATGGACGTCATTGCCTGCTGGACGGGAACCGATGGGTGGTCGCCGATCGCGCGGCGCGTTGCCGAGATGCGGTCGACCATCGTCTGGGGTGCCACCATCCAGCCGAGACGTATCCCGGCACCGAGGGTCTTGGATACGGTGCCGAGGTAGACGGTTCGATCGGGTGCCAGTTCGGCCACTGTGGGCAAAAGTGCTGCACCATAACGAAATTCGGAGTCGTAGTCGTCCTCGATGATCATCGAATCGTTGCCGCGTGCCCAGTCCGCCAGGGCGCGGCGACGGCCGATGGGCATGAATGCGCCGGTCGGGTACTGATGCGACGGCGTGACGTACACGGCTGGTGTCCGCGGGGGAGCCGAGTCGAGCTGTTCGACGATCAAGCCATCGCGATCGACGGGAACGTCGTGTAAGGACCACCCGCGGTGCGTCGCGAGAGCAGCAGCGGACTTGTATCCCGGATTCTCCAGTGCCAGAACATGTTCGACGGATTCGGAAACCGAAAGCGCACCCAGGGTGAGATCGAGACCGTGAATGCTGCCCGTCGTGATCACGATCGACGCTGGAGTGGTGTGCAGTCCGCGTGCGCGGCGGAGTAGTTCGGCGACGCGAGTCCTCAGCTCGAGAGTGCCGACGGAATCCGGATAGTCGCCGGGAGGTGGTGTGCCGCCGACATCGCGCCACGCGCGCTTCCAGGCATCGGATGCCGAAGGTGGAGTCCACGGGATTCCCGGGCGGAGCGATATCCGCGGGGGTGTTCGTGGGGCAGTAAGTGCGCTCGAGGCCATCGCAGCCGATCGACTTGCGTGGGGGATTCGTCGGACGTAGTTGCCCGAACCGCGCCGGGCATCGAGCCAGCCTTCTGCGACGAGCTGTTCGTATGCCTTCTCCACGACCGCACGCGCAATGCCCAGATCGACGGAAAGCGCTCGGGTACTGGGCAATCGAGAATCGGGTTGCAGCTCTCCGTTGTCGATTGCGGATCGGATGCGATCGGCCAATTGGACGGGCAGCGTCCGAGCGTCGGCGCGATCGATGGTGATCGACAGAGAGATCGGGAGCATCGAGTTTCGCTCTCCTTCGGCATCCGCGTAAAAGTGGCCTGTACAAACTCATCTCCATTGGACCATGACGGAAGGCCACTAGTCCCGCATCCTGGACACCATGACAGCCGACGACGTGCCTCTTTCCCCGACAGCGCGAACCGTAGTGATGAGGGGTAGGAATCGTGCCGGCCTCGAACGGGCAGCGCTGCTCGACGTCCTGCGCTCGGCGCGCATCTGTCATATCGGCGTGATCGTCGCTGGGGTGCCTCGCGTCGTACCGAAGGTGTTCGGCGTCGATCCCGCCGGTCCGGACAGGGAAGGCACGCTGTACCTGCACGGATCCGTGGCGTCACGCAGCATGATCGACGCTCTTGACCAGGACATCTGCGTCACCACAACTGTCGTCGACGGACTCGTCCTGGCTCGATCGGCATTCCACCATTCGATGAACTACCGAAGTGCGGTCGTGGTCGGCCGGCCTCGCCGAGTGGAGGACGCCGACGAACGGATTCGAGCCTTGGACGCGATAGTCGATCAGGTGGTCCCCGGAAGGAGCGCGCATGTGCGTTCGCATACGCGGAAAGAGCTGGCTGCCACCGCAGTGCTGGCGCTTCCGATGTACGAGGCATCGGTGAAATCGCGGTCCGGTGGACCGGTCGACGACGACCTCGACATCCAGCGGGGAGACGTGTGGGCCGGAGTTGTTCCGGTGTGGGAGGCACTCGGCCCCGCCGAACCTGCCGCGGACCTCGCGGGGGATATTCCGGTGCCGGAGCATGTGGACAATGTGCGCCGGAACGCGATGCGGGGGTGAACGCTGTTGCGGCAGTGGCAGTTCGGGCTGTGGCTGGCATCACATCTGCGCGTTGGGGCATGTGGCAGGCGCGGTGACGTGACACTACGAGGTCGAGCTGCGTGAATGCCTCGAGAGTGTCAGTCGACCTGCCGATTTGCGTTGGTGTGGTTGGTGGCGTAACTTTTGTCGAGTCAGAGCGACGGACACCGACCCGGTCTTCACGGACAGGGTGAACGAGGTTGGACGTGTGGCTCGGCAGGTTTTATCCCCCAAGAGTCGGGCCTTGTGTCCGAGACCAAGCTGGGATAGGCTGGAGCAGTTGCCCTTGAGGCCGACGGACTGTGTGTTCGTGGGGTGAGAGTGTGTGCGTGTTCTTTGAGAACTCAACAGTGTGTCGATGAATGTCAGTGCCGAAATTATTTGTTTTGGTGAAAGCATTCGATGTATCAGCTGCCCGCTTGTGGTGGTTGTTGTCGGGTGTTGTTTGAAATGCTAGTTGAGTTTTTCTGCTAGTGATTTGACTCTTTTGTCTATGACTGATTTGTGGTTTCGGCCATGATCGAGAGTCTTTTACGGAGAGTTTGATCCTGGCTCAGGACGAACGCTGGCGGCGTGCTTAACACATGCAAGTCGAGCGGTAAGGCCTTTCGGGGTACACGAGCGGCGAACGGGTGAGTAACACGTGGGTGATCTGCCCTGCACTCTGGGATAAGCTTGGGAAACTGGGTCTAATACCGGATATGACTGCATGCCGCATGGTGTGTGGTGGAAAGATTTATCGGTGCAGGATGGGCCCGCGGCCTATCAGCTTGTTGGTGGGGTAATGGCCTACCAAGGCGACGACGGGTAGCCGACCTGAGAGGGTGACCGGCCACACTGGGACTGAGACACGGCCCAGACTCCTACGGGAGGCAGCAGTGGGGAATATTGCACAATGGGCGGAAGCCTGATGCAGCGACGCCGCGTGAGGGATGAAGGCCTTCGGGTTGTAAACCTCTTTCAGCAGGGACGAAGCGTGAGTGACGGTACCTGCAGAAGAAGCACCGGCTAACTACGTGCCAGCAGCCGCGGTAATACGTAGGGTGCGAGCGTTGTCCGGAATTACTGGGCGTAAAGAGTTCGTAGGCGGTTTGTCGCGTCGTTTGTGAAAACCCGGGGCTCAACTTCGGGCTTGCAGGCGATACGGGCAGACTTGAGTGTTTCAGGGGAGACTGGAATTCCTGGTGTAGCGGTGAAATGCGCAGATATCAGGAGGAACACCGGTGGCGAAGGCGGGTCTCTGGGAAACAACTGACGCTGAGGAACGAAAGCGTGGGTAGCAAACAGGATTAGATACCCTGGTAGTCCACGCCGTAAACGGTGGGCGCTAGGTGTGGGTTCCTTCCACGGAATCTGTGCCGTAGCTAACGCATTAAGCGCCCCGCCTGGGGAGTACGGCCGCAAGGCTAAAACTCAAAGGAATTGACGGGGGCCCGCACAAGCGGCGGAGCATGTGGATTAATTCGATGCAACGCGAAGAACCTTACCTGGGTTTGACATACACCGGAAAACCGTAGAGATACGGTCCCCCTTGTGGTCGGTGTACAGGTGGTGCATGGCTGTCGTCAGCTCGTGTCGTGAGATGTTGGGTTAAGTCCCGCAACGAGCGCAACCCTTGTCTTATGTTGCCAGCGCGTTATGGCGGGGACTCGTAAGAGACTGCCGGGGTCAACTCGGAGGAAGGTGGGGACGACGTCAAGTCATCATGCCCCTTATGTCCAGGGCTTCACACATGCTACAATGGCCAGTACAGAGGGCTGCGAGACCGTGAGGTGGAGCGAATCCCTTAAAGCTGGTCTCAGTTCGGATCGGGGTCTGCAACTCGACCCCGTGAAGTCGGAGTCGCTAGTAATCGCAGATCAGCAACGCTGCGGTGAATACGTTCCCGGGCCTTGTACACACCGCCCGTCACGTCATGAAAGTCGGTAACACCCGAAGCCGGTGGCCTAACCCCTTGTGGGAGGGAGCCGTCGAAGGTGGGATCGGCGATTGGGACGAAGTCGTAACAAGGTAGCCGTACCGGAAGGTGCGGCTGGATCACCTCCTTTCTAAGGAGCATTCTCCAGGACATGTACCAGCACACAGGTGCTCGGATGATGGTCTGGCAGAGCCCGTTTCGTTCCCACACGTGGAACGGCGGGAGCTCACGGGTGGAACACTGACAATCAGATCCTGCAGAACGCGAAACCATGTTTCGCCGGCAGGAACTATATCGATGCACTGTTGGGTCCTGAGAGAACACGCGAGTGTTTCTTTCAAGGCAAGACATATACAGAATTCGGATGGTGGTCATACCGTGCTTCCTTTGGGGAGTGGCTGGTGCTGCTGTGAGTCCGGGTTGTGTGTGTTGTTTGAGAATTGCAC